>QKBP01000066.1 GCA_003246035.1 Desulfuromonadaceae bacterium
CTTTTCACCGGGGAGAACCTGGGCATGCACCGTGTCGATCCCTATCCGACGGGCGATGGCCCGTGCCGACGATTCGCGGTCGCCGGTCAACATGGCCGTCTCTACCCCGAGGCGACGCAATGCCTCGATCGTCTCGACGGTTTCCTCCTTGAGCGTGTCAGCGAGTGCCAGCAGACCGACGGCGATGCCGTTTCGCGCCACCAGCACCAGGGACATCCCCTCGGCCTCGAAACGCTGCAGCGGTTCGGCGAGCGGCGACGTGTCGACACCTTCTCTGTTCAGGTAACTTTCGCTTCCGGCCAACACGTCGTCCCCCTCGATCCGGCAGCGCACCCCTAGCCCCCCCTGCTCCTGAACATCCCGGGGTTCCGGCAATCTCAGCTCGCTTGAACGCGCGTGTTCCACGATCGCCACGGCGAGTGGATGGGTGCTGGCGCTCTCGGCTCCGGCCGCAAGGATGAGCAGATCCGCCTCGTCGACACCGATCGGTACGAGACCACTGACCGCAAAGCGGCCATGCGTCAGCGTTCCGGTCTTGTCGAAGACTACCGTATCGACGCGGGCGATCATCTCCAGCGCCGACGCGCGCTTGAACAGCAATCCACGGGAAAGACCGACGCCGGAGCCGACCATGATCGCTGTCGGGGTCGCCAGGCCTAGGGCGCAGGGGCAGGCGATCACCATCACCGCGATCGCCATGCGGAAAGCGAACAGGAAGTCGCTACCAGCGAACCCCCACCAGCCGACGATGGTCAGCAGGGAGCAGGCCACTACCGCCGGAACGAAAAACCCGGAAACCCGGTCGGCAAGCCTCTGAATCGGTGCCTTGTCGGCCTGGGCGTCGGCCACCATCTGGACAATGCGGGCCAGCAACGTTTCCGATCCGACGCGCTCGGCGCGCATCACCAGGCGGCCGTTGCGATTGATGGTGGCGCCGGTCACCATGTCGCCAGGCTCCCGGTCGACCGGGAGCGGCTCGCCGCTGACCATCGACTCATCGACGGATGCCATTCCTTCGAGCACGACACCGTCCACCGGGATCTTCTCCCCGGGCCGGACCAGAAGGACATCGCCGACATGAACCTGATCGAGGGGGATCCGCTCCTTGCGCCCCTCGTGGAGACGCACGGCTTCGTCAGGCTGCAGCTGCAGCAGGCCGCGCAGAGCCTGGGTCGCGCGCCCCTTCGCGCGCGCCTCGAGCCACTTGCCGAAGCGGATAAACAGGATCAGCATGGCACCGGTCTCGAAAAACACCGTCCCCCCGAGATCGATCCCGGGGAGCAGCACCGCCACCGAATACCCGTAGGCGGCCGTGATCCCCAGCGCGACCAGGACATCCATGTTGGCCGAACGGTTACGCAGCGCCTTGTAGGCCCCGCGGTAGAAGGTCAGCCCGGCACTGAACTGGGCCAGGGTGGCGAGCAGCGCGATCAGCCAGACCGTCCCCCCACCCAGGGGCTGCCACCACATCAGGGGCATGATCGGCAGGGCGAGGGCCGCGGCGATTCCCAGCCAGGCGAGCGCTTGACGGGCCTGCCGCAGATCGTCTTCGGGTTCCGCCTTCTCGCGCGGCGTATAGCCGGAGCGGGACACCGCGTCAAACAGCTCGCGACGCCCCGTACGCTGGGGGTCGAAGGTCACCCGGGCGCTGTTGGCGGCAAGATTGACGGAAGCCGTCCGGACACCGGGAAGCGCCATCAGAACCTTTTCCACGGCCTGAACGCAGTTGGCACAGGTCATCCCCTCGACACGGAACGACAACACCCCTGCGTCGTCGCGCGGCAACGCCTCGTAACCAATTTCGGCGACCCGGGCACGCAACGCCTCATCCGTGACCCGTAACGGATCGACCTTCACCGTCATCTCTTCCATAGCGAGGTTGACCGTGACCCCGATCACCCCGGAAAACGTCGCGATCCCCTTCTCGAGAGCCGACACGCAGTTGGCGCAGCTCATGCCACGTATCCGAAAATGCCTGGGCTGGGCCTCTCCCCCGTCAGTCCCGGCGGGAGCTGATCTCTGCGCCTCGGCCACTTTCTCGGGCGCGAGCTTGAAACCGGCGGCCACCACCGCCTCTTCGAGGCGCGGACGCACCCTCTCGGCAGGAGCACTCAACTCGACCCGGGCCCGGCCCTCGGCGAGCGAAACCTCAACGGCGCGCACTCCGTCGATTTCCGAAAGCACGGAGGTCACTTTCGAGACACATTTCTGGCACGACATACCGTAGATGGGAAAATCGAGAGACATGTTCAGGGAGCCGGACGGAATCGCTCCACCAGCTCGGTGAAACGGGGGAGTTGACGAATAGGTTCAAAATCGGGATCGTCGTGGAGCTCGTCCCAGAGCGAGGAATCCTGCTCAAGGGCGACTATCAACGCATCCAGAGCACCCTCGCTGTCGCCGTGTTGAGCCAGCACGCAAGCACGGTTGAAATGTGCCAAGGAGTAATCGGGATCCGAGGCGAGAATGTGCTCGAAGCATTCGAGCGCCTCATCGAGCCGTCCCAATCCGAGCAGGATGTTCCCCTTGTTGTTGAGAACCTGCAGCGAACCTGGGTCACGACGCAGGCATTCGTCAATGTGTTTCAGGGCCAAAAGGGAATCTCCGCTTCGCTCCGCCAGCAATGCCCTGAAAAATGGTGGTTCGGGACTGTCCGGGTCGAGGGTGTCGGCGAGCGTGAGCAGGTCATCGGTCTCCGCGTAGCGCTTCAGTTCCACCAGAGTGGCGAGCCTCTCGATCACGGCCTCGAAAAAGTCACCGTCGATGCGCAGCGCCTGGCCGTAGTCGTCGAGTGCCTCCTCGAGGTCGCCGCGGCGGGTGCGGAGCAGGCCGCGGTTGAAACGGTACGTGGCATTGTCGGGGTCGAGATCGATGGCGAGGTCATAGTACCCCCCCGCCTCGTCAAGCCTCCCCAGGTTGAACAGGGCGAACCCGGCGCCGTTTAGGCTGCCGGCGTCCTCGTCATCGAACTCCAGGGCTCGTTCGAAGTTGGCCAGAGCCTCGTCAAAGCGGCTGAGGCGGTTGCAGGCGTAGCCGATATTATAGTAGGCATCGTGCGAGTCGGGCATCCTGCGGAGCGCTTCGCGATAGCGGTCGAGGGCCTCGTCGGTGCGGTTGAGCTCGTCAAGAACGTTCCCCAGGTTGATGTAGGCCTCGGGAAAGTCGGGCTGAAGCTCGAGGGCTTTTTCCAGGTGCCTGACCGCCTGCTCGAAGTTCCGCTGACGATCGAGCAGAACCGCGTAATTATGGTGCAGCGCGCCGTTGCGGGGATCGAGCTGCAGCGCCTTGACAAACAGGCCCTCGGCTTTGACGAGATCATTCAGGTTGGTCGCGGCGACGGCGCAGATGTTCAGCACCTCGACATCGAGCTGGCGGTCTTCCAGGCACTCTTCGGCCAACTCAAGGGCGAGCTGGTCGTCGCCGCGGTCGAGAGCAGCCTGAGCCATCTCGACACTCTCCTGGTAGGTATCCTCAAGAAATTCTTCGAACTGCTGTTCGGTATCCATAACACTCCCGCATCTAGATCTGACCGGACCTACCTGCAACTATAGCAGAAGCCGACAATCTCCCACCATGCCGCTCCGAGCTTGACTCCCGCTTGAGCCCCTAGGATAATGCCGCAGCATGAAAGACCTTTTTCTCGCAGACGCCCATCTCGGCATGCCGGAAGACGCGAACTACCAGCGCCTGCTCCGTTTCCTCGACAAACAGGGAGACGAACTGCGCTCCCTGTTCCTGCTCGGGGACATGTTCGAATTCTGGAGCAATTTCCGCACCCCGCCCGCCCCCTACCGGCCTCTTGTGGCCTCACTCGAAGGGCTGGCAAAGAGAGGCGTCCGGGTCTACTGGGTCGAGGGGAATCACGACTTCCACCTGCGGCGCTACTTTGCCGACCGGGAGGGTTTCTGGATCCTTCCCGACGGGGGGCTGGTCGATCTCGGGACGAGCAAGGTCTACGTCGCCCACGGTGACCTCGTCGATCCGCACAACACGAGCTACCTGAGGCTGAGACGCATCCTCCGCTCCTGGCCCCTGGCCCTGCTGACCGGAACTCTGCCGATCCCGATCCTGGAAAAAATCGCCGCCCGGATGAGCCACGAGAGCAAGAAGGTGCGGCGCACCTACGACCGCTCCGAGGAACTGGCACCGCTGCTCGAGGCGCATGCCCGCCGGCATCTCGCCGAAGGGGCCGACGCCGTCATCACCGGCCATTACCATACTCCGATGCAGCGCAGCTGGGAAGATGGGACCATGATCGCCCTGGGGGACTGGATCCACGACTACTCCTACGTCGAACACCGCGACGGGGTCTTCACCCTGCTGCGTTATTCGGAGTAGTCTCTCCCACAGCACTGACCTCGGCGACCAGCTGCCGCATCGTCATCCCTGCAAGCGCTTCGGCTTCGGCCCGGCGCAGCGCTCCTTCCAGATCCTTCGTCCGCCGCCAGATCGGCGATTCCACCGGGAGCCGACTCTCCCGGTCCCCGTCGCGCAATCGCGTCAGGACCTCGGCGACCCGCAAACCGTCCGACGAGAAGGCGGGCTGCACTCTCCCCTCCCCGGCGTCATCCTGGACCCGCACCACCAGGCCGAGAACCACCAGCTCATCAAGGACCCCCTGGGCGAAACGGAGCGGCAACCGCAACTCCTCCGCCAGTCGGTCGAGCGTCAGGGACGCATCCCGCGTCTCGAAACCTGCGCAGATCTTCAGCAGCATCGCCAGCGAGGCGAGTTCATGGGTGACGAGGTTGAAATCGTGGCCGCTCCGCTCGCGGCGGATGGCCCTGAGGTTCTGGCAGACATAGGTGATCTCGAGGCCCAGCAGCACGATCACCCAGGAGAGGTAGATCCAGACCATGAACACCGGCAAGGCGGCCATCGTGCCATAAATGGCGTTGTAGCGCGCCACTCCGACCTGGAAGTTCACATAACCATACTGCGCAAGCTGCCACAGGGTGCCGCCGACGATTCCGCCGACAAAGGCGGCCCCGATGCGGATGCGTACGTTGGGCATGAAGATATAAAGGGCCGTAAAGGCGAGCCACATCACCACGAAGGGGGCGACCCGGAACAGCAGGTAGGTCAGGTCGCCCAGGTGGGCCATCTCGAGCAGCTTCTGCACGAAGGTCTGCGACTGCAGCGAGGTCGTCATGGAGATCGCCGCCACCATCAGGATCGGCCCGACCAGGATCACCGAGGAGTAGTCGGCAAACTTGCGGAACAGGCTGCGCGTCTCGCGGACCCCGCAGATATGGTTGAAGCTCTCCTCGACATTCGAAAGGAGTGCGATCACCGTCGCGATCAGGACCAGCAGGCCGATCATGCCGAGGCGCCCGAAGTGGGTGTTGTTGATGTAACCGACGATCGCGTTGACCAGATCGGCCGATCCGACCGCCAGCTTGTCGAGAATGAAAGGCTGCAGGGAATTCTGAACGTTCAGCCCTTTGAGCAGGGCGAACATCAACGCCAGCAGGGGGATAAAGGAGAGCAGGCTGGTGTAGGTCAGCGCCGAGGCGCGCATCATGCAGTTGTCGCGGCGGAAATCGTGGATGACCACGACCATCACCTGCAGAAGCCGGAGCAGCCCCCGCTGCACGCCGCCGCGATCATCACGATCGATCTCCCAGAGTGTGCTGCTGAAAAAGGTCCTGATTTTCTGCGCGCGATGTTCCATCGGGAGCCCTCCTAGAAGTGCCCCTATTAAACCCTCATTAGGGGCGCAGGGCAAGCCTCATGAACGGACAAAAAAAAGGCCCCCGAGGGGGCCTTGAGGATCAGTTGGGCTGCTGTTTCTGGCGCTCGGTCTGTTCCACGGCGGCCTTTTTGCCGGCTTCGACGGCGGCCCAGAAGACCTCCTTCTTCTCCTCCAGCAGCTGCTGAATCTCGTCGAGCGGCTGGCGCAGGCGCTGTTCGGCATCGTCGAGCACCCCGCGCAACCTCTCGCGGGCCTCGTCGCCGGCAGTCTTCAGCTGCTCACGTGTCTCCACGCCGCTGCGCGGAGCCATCAGCAGCGCCAGCCCCCCGCCGACCAGTGTGCCGACCAGGAACGACAAAAATACGGTACCACCATTGCCACTGCAGTCATTCGCCATGATCAGTCTCCTTCCTTGTAGCCATGCTGTTCCGATCGAAAGGATTTCTTCATGGAGCGCATGCCGAGCCAGAAGCCTAGGGCGCTGCCGGCGTAGCGGAACAGGTCGGCGTTGAGCGCCCCGGTCAGGGCATGCAGGGACTGGCCCGCCTCACCGAGGGAACGCAGCAGCGGTGCCACCCGACTCATGTCCTCTTCGGCGACCCTGGCCAGGCGCGAGGCCCGCTCGCTGGTCTCGCGCAACTCCTTGAGCAGCGGCATCAGGTCCCGTTCGGTCTCGGCCAAGAACCGCTCGGCGCGCTGCGCGGCACGACGCACCTGGATGAGCGCCGGGACGAGGAACCCGACCCCGACAGCGAGCAGCACGAGCAGCAGCGTCCAGAAGACATCCTGGGTCATGGCACCTCCATGAAAAACCCTTCAGGTGCTATCAGTAAACCACAAGCTGAAGGATTATCAACGTAACTTCAAGGGTTTCCGACCGTTTCGCGCAAGGGGATCCCGAGGGTGGAGGGGGGCGCTCCGAACCCCTGCGAATCCCCGACCAGCACCACTTGGAGACCTTCCGGATGGAGGTAGGCACGGGCGGCCTGCTGGACGTCGGCGATCGTTACGGCGCCGATGTTCTCCCGGAAACGCTCGAGGTAATCGGCGGGGTAACCATACAGCTCCAGGTGCAATGTTCGCTCAACGATATCGTGGCTGTCCTCGAAGGCGAAAACGAAGGAGTTGATGATGCTCTCCTTGGCCAGAGCAAGCTCCCCGGAACTGACCGGTGCGTCACGCATCTCGTGCATCAGGGCGCGCATCATCTCGGCCACCTCGAGCACCGCATCATTGCGGGTCTCACACCCCGCCACGAACATCCCGGGGAGAACCTGCCCCCCCGTATAATAGGAGTAGACTGAGTAAGCCAGCCCGCGATCAGAGCGGATTTCGCGCATCATGCGCGAGTTGAAGCCGCCACCGCCGAGGATGAAATTCATCACCCGAACCTTGAAGAACTCCGGGGACGAACGCTTCAGGCCGAGGTGACCCATCAGCACCGTGGTCTGGGGAATATCCTTGTCGACCACCAGCAAGGTACTGGCCGGGCCGGGATTGAGCGGCGGAATCTCCTGGGACGTGAACTCCTGCTTCAGCCAGGACCCGAGATGACGCTCGAGAACCGCAGCGAACTCCCCGCGGGTCACGGCCCCGGAGACTGCGAAGCGCAGGTTATTGGGGTGGAAGAAGCGGCGATAGAATGAAAACAGATCGGAGCGTTCGATCTGGTCGAGGGTCTCAAGAGTCGACTCGCGGCCGAGAGGGTGGTTGCCGTAGACCGCTTCGCGCAGGCGGCGACTGGCGACGCTCGTAGGCTCGTCGTCACGGCGCCTGATTCCCTCGCGGGCCTGGCTGCGCACCAGCTCGAAGCGCTGCTCATCGAATTTCGGCCGGCGCAGCAAGTCGGCGAGAATCGCCATTCCCAAGTCGAGGTCCTCGCGACGCAGGGAGAGGTTCACGGTGACGGTGCTCTCGTCGGACCCGACCGACAACTCGGCAGCCATCCGCTCAAGGCGCTCATCAAGTTCACGAGGGGTCATGTCCCCGGCTCCGCCGGAACGGAGGGTGCTGGCAAAGACCCCGGCGAGCCCGACCTTGTCGGCCGGGTCGCTGAACGAGCCCCCTTCCAGGACCGCCGTCACCTCAACCAACGGGAGTTCAAAGTCTTCGCGCAGGTAAATGCGCATCCCGTTTTCGGTGACGAACCGCTCGACCTGGGGAAGTCTGAATTCGAGCGGGGGGTAGCTGAGCTGGTCGGGGCGCGGCGGCGCGGTCACACACCCGGAAAGGACCAGCAGCGACAACAGGGACAGAACGACAGCCGTGCGCATCACGAGCCCTCCCCGTTCCGCTCCAATGTCATGACCGTGCGGTTCTCGGGAACCAGCAAAGAGGTCACGACCTCGCGGATCTCGTCGGCAGTTACCGAGGCGATCTGCTGATCGTAGTCGAGCAGATAGCGCCAGCTTCCGGTGATGCTCTGCAGGCTGGTGAGCATCCGCGCCAGCCCGCCGTTGGTGCGGAGCATGCGCAGCTGTCCGGTACGCAGCTGATTGCGCGCTTTCTCGAGCTCCTCATCCTGTACCGGCTCGCTCGCGAAGCGCTCCAGTTCACGATAGATTGCCGCCTCGACCTCGGCGACGGTATGCGGATAGCGAGGCACCGCCTGGATCACGTAGAGGTTGTCGTAACGCGAGCCGGGCGCGGTGTAGGTCCCGACCGAGGCCGCCACCCGCTGCTCTTCCACGAGGGCGCGGTAAAGGCGCGAGGTGCGCCCCTCGCCGAGAATCTCATCGAGCACGTCGAACACGTAGTCTTCGCGCGCCGGCAGGGTCGGCTTATGGAAGGCCATAGCGAGTTGCGGCTCGCTGTCGAAATGGATCGTGCGGCGACGTTCACCGTTCTGGGGGGGGTCCTGCTCGGCCACGGCCGGCACCCGCTCTCCGGGGGCGATGTCGCCGAAGTAACGCCTGACCATGCGGTAGGCCTCGTCGGCATCGAGGTCCCCGACCAGTGCGATCACCGTGTTGACCGGGGCGTAGTAACGGTGCAGGAAGTCACGGGTCTCCGCCAGGGTGAGGTTGGCGATGTCCGACTGCCAGCCGATGATCGGGTTGCGGTAGGGGTGCATCAAAAAGGCGCTCGCCACCAGGTTCTCGTAGAGCAGGCCGCCGGGGCTGCTCTCGTAGGAGCGGCGTCGCTCCTCCTGGATCACGTCGCGTTCGGTGTAGAATTCGCGCAGCACCGGGTTCTTCATCCGGTCCGCCTCGATCGCGGCCCACAGCTCGAGCTTGTTGGCCGGGAGGTTGATCAGGTAGGTGGTCAAATCCTTGCTGGTGAAGGCATTGTACCCCACGCCGCCGTTCTCGGAGTAGATCCGCGCGAACTCGTCTTTCACCACCCACTGGCGGTGCTCCTCCTGGAGCACGGCGAGGCGCCGTTCCAGGCGCTCGATCTCCCGGGGGTCGGCCTCGCGCTCAAGGCGAAGCGCGTCGAGGCGCGAGCCGATCTTTTCGATCTCGTCGAGGAGCGGTTTCTCCTTGGCGTAGTCCCTGGTGCCGAGGGTCGTGGTCCCCTTGAAGAGCATGTGTTCGAGCAGGTGGGCCACCCCCCGCTGGTTGCTCCGCTCGTGGACCGAGCCGACCCCGATGGTGATGTAGGCCGAGAAGGTCGGCGAGTCGGGCCGCTCGACCACCAGCAGCTGCAGGCCGTTGTCGAGGGTGAATTCCCGCACCGAATCCTCGAGCCCGGCCGCCAGCAGCGGCGAACCGCCCAGCCAGAGCAGCAGCAGGGGCAAGGCGAACAGACGACGTAGAACCGTTAAGCGCACAGAAACCTCCGGAGGTCGCGATGGTCAAACATCTTCAGCATAATCACGGGTCAAATCCGGTGCAAGCGTACCATGCACACTTTGACAAGCCAGCCCGAGGATGGATAATTCTTTAAGTCTGTCGACCACAGTCGACGTGATCTATTGTATCTCAAGGGGAAGCGATGAAACGACTGGCCGTACTGACCAGCGGGGGGGACTGCTCCGGGATGAACGCCGCGATCCGCGCGGTGGTTCGGACCGCTCTGGCCGCGGGGATCGAGCCGATCGGCGTGCAGAAAGGGTACGACGGGCTGGTGCGCGGGCTGATGCAACCGCTCACCACCCGCAGCGTCAGCGGTATCCTGCAGCGCGGCGGGACGATCCTGCAGAGCGCGCGCAACATGCAGATGCACGACCCGGAGATCCAGCAGCAGATCAAGGCTGACCTTGCCCGCCGCGGGATCGAGGGGCTGGTGATCATCGGCGGCGACGGCTCGCTGCACGGCGCCCTGGCCCTCCACCGGCTCGGCATCCCGACCGTCGGCATCCCCGCCTCGATCGACAACGACATCCCCTTCACCGACATGTCGCTGGGGGTCGACACCGCCCTCAACAACATCCGCCACGCCGTCGACGCCCTCAAGGACACCGCCTCGTCCCACGACCGCGCCTTCGTGGTCGAGACCATGGGACGCGACTGCGGCTACCTTGCGGTGGTCTCGGCCATCGCCTGCGGCGCCGAGTTCGCCCTGATCCCCGAGCTCTCCTACGACCTCGAGACCATCTGCGCCGAGCTGCGCAAGCGCTTCAGCGAGGGGCGCGACAACTCGATCATCATGGTCGCCGAAGGGGCCGGCAAGGCGATCGACATCGCCGCCCAGATCAAGGACCGCATCGGCTTCGAGACCCGCGTGATGGTGCTCGGCCACTACCAGCGCGGCGGCTCCCCCTCCACCTTCGACCGCCTGATGGCCGCGCGCTTCGGGGTCGCGGCGGTTGAGCGGCTGCGCCAGGGCGAGAGCGGCACCATGGTCGGGCTGGCCTGCGGCGGGCTCATCTACACCCCCCTCGAGACCGTCCTCGCCGCCGGTCGGCGCCGGATCGATGACATGGTTCTGCAACTGGCGGGGGCCCTGGTCAACTGATCTTAACAGGTAGCTAACCAATCAAATCTCATAACAATTCAAATAATCGCATACCACCCACAAACATAAAAAAATGCGAGCAACTCTTCGTAGAGTGTCCGCATCATCCGTGTTCTACTCCCCGACCCGGACTACACAGGTCACTGGGAAGTGAATGTAAAATCGATAAGTCACCCAGAAAAGTTTCCTAAAAGTCTTTAGATGATCTGGGAATGAGTTGCGATAGCATTTATTGAAAACTGTAATTATTCGTAGTTCTCATTCTTATAAGTCGTGACTTATGAGAAATATTCCCCGCCCATCTCGATCATGTGGTCAAGTAACTATTTGTAGTCTTGTTCGGATAGGCCATACTCTTTGCACAACATTTCAATGACATTTTTTTTGCCCGAGATTGACCACTCCATCCAGTTGTCCCACTCGAAACTTAACTTTGCTTTTCCCTTTTCAGGTCATAGCCATCCATATCTATGCCCTTGTCAAAATTATCGTACTCAGCCGTTACGATCCAGCCATCGGCGATGAGCTTTTTGATTGATTCATTGCCAATTTCTGTTTTGATCTGATTCAGAGTCTTCGAGAAGAACATTTATGTCGCCCTAAATATGCCGCAATTTAGTAATTGCCTAGAGCCTCACGTCAGGCGTAAATTATCGATCGTTACTGCCTTTTACCATGTCGCAAAAAAACATAAACATTGATCAGTAAAGGATATATTAGAGGGGCTTCAACGAATTTTCCCTTGAAAAGAGCGAATGTGCTTAATAGCAAGCCAATGATCATTAGGACTATAAGCAGTATCGCAATCGGACGATTCATGGTTTTCACGCATTAAAATCTCAAATCTGAATCTCCATAAATCTCGCATCCCAAAAAGCCCAAAACCATCTCACTGACCTTGGTGAATGAGAACGTTTGGCATAAATGGTGACACAAGGAGCAATCCCCTGCTTGCGAATATTAAGGTGCTACCTCTCTCAGTTGACCCGTGTCAACATCATAGATAAACCCTCTTACCAAGATGCTGTCAGGTATCCAAGGATGCGATCGTACCTTGCGGATTTGCTCGCGAACGTTCTCTTCCAAATCCGTGAAGGCAAGGAATCGTGCGGGGGCCACGGGCAACTTACCTGTTTCACGCTCCAGTCTCGACGCCAAGTCCTCGTCTTTGAAGGTGAGCATGCCGCACTTCGTATTATTGATAATCATGAACTCCTGCGTCCCACCAATGTGGTGGGAGATGATGAGCGACCTCAGAACATCTTCAGTAACGATGCCCCCAGCATTGCGAATGATGTGTGCCGAGCCTAGACTGAGGCCGAGGAGCCTCGACACATGCACACGACAGTCCATGCAAGTCAACACAGACAACCCTAATTTGGGAGGCCTGCCCAAGAGACCGCTTTGAGTGAACCCTTCTGCGTATCTACTGTTGGCGTTCACAACTTTGTCGATGGCTGACATATTGTCCTCCTCTCATTGGGTTGCTTAGCCACTAGTTTCTTCCTTTGGTTCCATTGTAGCGTACTTGAATCGAACCCAATCCGCGAGGCACTTTCAGCCTTTGATTACTGAGTATTCTACTCTCCAAGATAAGCGTGAAGCTGTTTCAACACAGAAACAAAAAAGACGGCCACTGACATGTCCGTCTCATTTATCCTCTTATTTCTAATCTGAGCACGAAAGCCCTTCAAACTTCCTGCCTCCAGGCATAAAAAACCTCCCCAGCCTGAAAACTGGGGAGGTATAAGACTTATTCGCAAATTATCACTAGATTAACCAACCCCCTTGCGTCAGCAGTGGCCGGGAGCTTGTTCACTAAATGGAGCCTATACCTTTTTTGGGGTTATAGTTCCGTTTATTTTCCACCAGAAGGGATCAATCAGGGCATGGGAATTGTCGACTTAATGAATGCAGTGGCTATTTCAGAAATCGTTCTTCGACAAAATCGGTAACCTGCTCGTGGTCGTTTAAGTCAAGCAACGGAACATCCAACTCCAGCGGCTCGTCCGAAGCGACAGCGAGCAGTGTTGGATCGTTTTCCTCTCCGCGGCACAGCAGGTTAGCGCTGCGCCCTTTTCGATACAGCTCGATTTTCGGTAAACCGCTCTTCTTGAACCCCTCAGTCAGAACGATATCGACATCGGAAAAATATTGCTCCAGCAAT
>QKBP01000033.1 GCA_003246035.1 Desulfuromonadaceae bacterium
CTTCTGCACCAGTTCGCCCAGGTACGCCAGGTTGTCGGCGACCTTCTGCTCAGCCGTCAGCTTCTCAGGGAAGTTGGCGAGGATACGACCGGACAGGGAAATGTCGAGGGTCTCGACATCGATATCAGTCCCCTTGGTGAAGGCTTGGACAACCGGAAGGAATGCGTAGGTTGCCAGGGCCGGTGCTTCGTCGATTTCAGACCAGATGATCTTTGCAGTCATGTCTCTCTCCTTCGTAACGTCAGTCTTGCCAGAGGCCTTAATAACAATGGCGAGAATTTATGAGTATTTACACATAGATGTGTGCTTCAACGGGAGATTGCGGGACAAAGAAATACGACCCCACGCCGAGGCATGGGGCAAAATCGTGTATACAGTATACAAAGGGTCCGGGCCTGTCAAGCATAAATCCTCGGCAGAAAAACAGGCAAAAAAACCCCTCAGCGCAGTGGCCAAGGGGTCTGACAAGTTTACCGGGCCACCGGGCGACGGACCTGGGCGGGGATCGGGAAGACCTCTGAGCGGCGAGCCATCTCGCGCGCCGCCTCGACCTCCTCGGCGGTGACATCGCGGGGGATGGTCAGCTCCTGTTTGGGGTAGATCTGACGGGGATCCTTGATCTGGTCGCGGTTGGCCTTGTAGAGAAGCGGCCACTGCAGGGCATCGCCATAGACCGAACGCTGTGCCGCGATCGTCCAGAGGGATTCGCCGGGACGCACCACGTGCATGCGGGGGAGCTCGCGGGGTTTCCGGACCTCCTCCCCCCCGCCGGGGGTTCCCTGCGTCGGAGGCTCCTGCTCATCGACCGCCTGAAGGGCTTTATCGTCCCGTTCGTAGACCAGGATGATCACCTGGCCGGCGTAAAATTCCGCCAACTGCAGCACCTGGAGTGCCTGCTCGTAATCTCCGGCCCCGATCAGTTCCTCGGCCTCGAGCAGCCGCTCGCGGGCCAGGGTGTAGTATTCCGGCGAGAGCGTGTCCCCCCCCATGGCCTGGGCCAGGGAGACGGAGCGCCGCGCCGAGGCCAGTTCGACCCGTGGCGGCTTGGCACACCCGGCCAGCAACGCCAGGCCGAGCAGCAGAACCGTGACAGCCGTGAGGCGCAACGTCATCGTTACTCCTGGCGCTTGACCGTGCTGCGGATCGACAGCTCGAGAAGCTGTTTCGCGTCGACCTCGCCCGGCGCCTCCGACATCAGGCAGGTCGCCTTCTGGGTCTTGGGGAAGGCGATCACGTCGCGGATCGACTCGGCACCGGTCAGGATCATCATGATCCGGTCGAGACCGAAGGCGATCCCGCCGTGGGGCGGTGCCCCGTACTTGAGGGCGTCGAGCAGGAAGCCGAACTTGACCTGGGCCTCCTCGCTGGTCATGGATACGGATCGAGCCACCGCCGATCTCCGAGCCGTTCAGCACCAGGTCGTAGGCCTTGGCGCGCGCCTGCCCTGGGTCGCTGTCGAGCAGCGGGATGTCCTCGTCCAGCGGCGCGGTGAAGGGGTGATGCACCGCCACGTGGCGGCGGGTCTCGCCGTCCCACTCGAGGAGCGGAAAGTCGGTGACCCAGACGAAGCGGAAATCGTCTTTCTTGGCGAGGCCGAGCTTCTGGCCGAGGTGCCCGCGCAGACGGCCGAGGGACTCGTTGGCCACCCCCTTGGCGTCGGCGACGAACAGCAGCAGGTCACCCGCCTCGCTCCCGAGCGCCTGGTCGATCGAGGCGAGCTCCTCGGGGGTAAAGAACTTGGCGATCGGCGACTGCCAGCTGCCGTCCTCCTGGACCTTCACCCAGGCCAGACCCTTGGCGCCGTAGATCGCCGCGAAGGCGGTCAAATCGTCGATCTCCTTGCGCGAGAGGGTGGCGCACCCCTTGGCGTTGAGCGCCTTGACCATCCCGCCGCTGCCGGCCACGTCGGCGAACACCTTGAAGCCGCACCCTTTGACGAGCTCGGTGATCTCCTTGAGCTCGAGCCCGAAACGGAGGTCGGGGTTGTCGACGCCGTAGCGGTCCATCGCCTCGGCGTAGCTCATGCGCGGCATCGGCAGGGAGATGTCGACTCCGAGGATGGTCTTGAAGATCTCGGCGATCATCCCTTCCATGATCCCGATCACGTCCTCGCGATCGACGAAGCTCATCTCGCAGTCGATCTGGGTGAACTCGGGCTGGCGGTCGGCGCGCAGGTCCTCGTCGCGGAAGCATTTGACGATCTGGAAGTAGCGGTCGAAGCCGGACACCATCAGCAGCTGCTTGAACAGCTGCGGGGACTGCGGCAGCGCGTAGAAGGTGCCGGGGTTGACGCGGCTCGGCACCAGGTAGTCGCGCGCCCCTTCCGGGGTGCTCTTGGTCAGCACCGGGGTCTCGATCTCCAGGAACCCCTTGCCGTCGAGATAGTTGCGCACCGTCTTCGCGACCTTGTGGCGGGCGATCAGGTTGTTCTGCACCGCCTCGCGCCGCAGGTCGAGGTAGCGGTACTTCAGGCGCAGGTTCTCGGCGACCTCGGTATACTCGTCGAGCATGAACGGCGGGGTCTGGGCGCTGTTGAGGATGCGCAGGTCGCGGATCTCGATCTCGACCTCGCCGGTCTTCATCTTCGGGTTAACCGTCCCCTCGGGACGGGGCGAAACCACCCCGCGGGCTGCGAGCACGAACTCGTTGCGGACCTTCTCCGCCTTGGTGTGGGCCTCGGGGTCGCGGTCGGGGTCGAGGGCCAGCTGCACCAGCCCGGTGCGGTCGCGCAGGTCGATGAAGATCAACCCGCCGTGGTCACGGCGGCGCTGGACCCAGCCCATCAGGCATACTTCCTGGCCGATATGGCTGGCGTTCAGGTCGGTGCAGTAATGTGATCGTTTCCAGTCTCCCAGGATGTCGTTCAACGCAACCCCCATTGTCTTTCTTATTTAAGTTGTCTCCGCGGCGCCACGAAGTCCGTGCAAACATCAATGCAGCCCGGCGCGGGCGCGCGATTATAACCGTGCAGTTCCTGCAGCGTCAAGGAGCGTGAACGCTCAACGCCCCAGCAGGGCCGGCAGCTCCTCGAGCGCCACTTCCTGCTGGCTGCTGTCCTCCATGTCACGCAGCATCGCCACCCCCCGGGCGAGCTCGTCGCCACCGAGGATCACCACCTTGCGGGCGGCGAGCTTGTCGGCCCGGCGCATCTGGGCCTTGAGGCTCTTGCCGAAGTAGTCCATTTCGGCCCAGACCCCCTGGCGCTGCAGGCGTGACATCAGCCCGAAGGCTACGTCGGCCGCTTCGTCGCCGAGGGCGGCGAAGAACACCTCCGGGACCGCCGGCTGGCGCGGCTCCTCGGCCTTGAGCAGGACCAGGCGCTCGAGCCCCATGGCGAAGCCGATCCCCGGCAGCGCCGGCCCGCCGAGCTCCTTCACCAGCCCGTCGTATCGGCCGCCGGCCGCCACCGCGTTCTGCGAGCCGAGACGGTCGGTGACCATCTCGAAGGTGGTCCGGGTGTAGTAGTCAAGCCCGCGCACCATGCGGGGATTGACGTCGAAATCGAGTTCGAGCTGCTGCAGGCCCGTCTTGACGCGGCTAAAGTGCTCGTCGCAACCGGCACAGAGATGCTCGAGCACCGAGGGTGCACCGACGGTCGCCTCCTGGCACCCCGGGACCTTGCAGTCGAGCACCCGCAGCGGGTTGCTGGCCGTGCGGCGCACGCAGTCGGCGCAGAGCTGCGCGGTGCGCTGCTCAAGAAAAGCCACCAGCGCGGCGCGGTACCCGGGGCGACACTCGGGGCAGCCGAGGGAGTTGATCTGCAGGCTGACCCCCGGGATCTCCGCCGCGGCAAAGAAATGACAGAGCATCGCCAGCACCTGGACGTCGATGCGCGCGTCATCGACCCCGATGACCTCGGCGCCGATCTGGTGAAACTGGCGGTAGCGCCCCTTCTGGGGACGCTCGTAGCGGAACATCGGCCCGAGGTAGTAGAGCTTGCTGACCGGATCGAGGTTGTAGAGCTTGTGCTGGATGAAGGAGCGCATGACCGAGGCGGTCCCTTCGGGGCGCAGGGTCAGCGAGTTGCCGCTCTTGTCCTCGAAGGTGTACATCTCTTTTTCGACAATGTCGGTCGCCTCGCCGATCGAGCGACTGAACAGCTCGGTCTTCTCGACCACCGGGACACGGATCTCACTGTAACCGTAGCGGGAAAAGACCTCGCGCGCGGTCGCCTCGAGTTGCTGCCAGAGCTCGACCTCACCCGGCAGAATGTCGTTCATCCCCTTGATACCGCTGATACTCACGTGCTCAATTCCCCTTGTGCCCGGTCGTGCCAGGCCGGATTTCGATGCTCGGAACCATGTCCCGAACGTGGATGTTTGTAGCGCCGCTGGAGACGGAATGCAAGTTTAATTCGGGGCGGGTGGATCCTGGCGCAGGGTGTCGACGCGAAACTCGCCGATGGGGCGGGTCTTCCCCATCAGGGCCATCGGCTCAAGAGGGGTCCCCTCGAGATGTGGCCCCCGATCAGGCGGAGGTCCTCGACATTCAGGGGCTTCCCCCTGGCAATCCCGAGCCCCTTGTCGACCCCTTCGCGAATCAGCACGTTTCGCAGGGTGCCTTCGACGAGCACCATGATACCGGACACCAGGAAGGCGGCGAACCGTGCCAGCAGGGTGACTCCGCGGAACCAGAGGGTATTGAAAACCGAGTTGCCCCGGTTCACCGGGCCGGTTCCTGCAACTGCCGCATCTTCAGCTCGGCTTTGGCGAGGTTGCGCTTGGCCTTGTCATGCCCCACCGCGATCTTCAGCACCTGCTGCCAGCGCGCAACCGCATGGCGATACTCACCCCGGGTATAGAACGCTACCCCTTCGAGATACAACCTCTCCACCTGCGCCGCGCTCAGCTGGCGGGCTTGAAGATCGAGTGCATCGAGGGCCGTGCGGGCTTCCAGGAGATAAGGATCGACCTTCAGCGCCAAGGCGTACGCCTCACGCGCTTGCCCTCCCCTCCCCTGCTTCTCGAAGGTACGGCCCTTTACGAACCAGCTCGTGGCCTCCGCGGCAGCTGCCTCGCGGGCCCTGGCGAGCAGCTCGAGAGCCTGGGCCTGGGAAGGTTCAATGCGCAGCACCTCGCGCAGTATCTGGACCCCCTTGCCGGGTTCGCCCGCGTCAAGGGCCTCGCGGGCCTGGATCAGCAGGGAGAGCATGGTCTCGTCGGCCTCACGCAGGGTCGCCTCGTACTCTTCGTCAAGAGAGTCGGGGTCGGCCACGACCGTGTACGCCTCACGGTAGTGCCCGAGAGCCTTGCGGAAGTCGTGATCCGTGCGGGCCTGGCGGGCGGCCTCCAGCAGACCGGCGAGGCGTTTTTCGACCGCCGCTTCAAAGGCCAGGTACTCGTTGCGCAGCGGCGGCGTATCGTGCTGCTGCAGGACGTTGAGGAAATGCTCCCGGGCGGCCGTGTAATCCCCCTCGCCGAAGGCTCTGCGGGCCCATTGCAGCTCGTCGCCGATGAGCGCAGTCCGTAACGCGTCGATGCGCTGCATCCCCTCGAGCGCCTCGGCATTTTCGGGGCGCCCCCGAAGGACCAGCTCGAAGTTCGCGGCGGCCGCCTCCAGTTCGCCGACCTCGAGGGCCTCACGGGCAGCGGCAAGCCGCTCGTCGATGGCACCCTCGATCGCGGTGCGCGCCTGCCCCAGCCCCTTGAGGGCGTCCTCGTTGTCCGGTTCGATTTCAAGCAGCAGGGCAAACGCCTCGACCGCCCTCGGAAATTCACCGAGTGCAAGCAGCGACTGGGCTTCGAGGAGTTGGCGGGCCAGCTCGAGTTCGAGCCCGTCGAGCAGGCGCTTTTCGAGCTCGTGTCCGCGGGACGACTCCGGCCAGAGCGCCAGCCCCTGGCGAACATGGGTCAGGGCGAGCACCGCATCCCCCTCGCTGGCGAGTTGCTCGGCCCTTGCGAACCTCTCCTCGGCATCCTGTTCCAGTTGACGGGAAACCTCCTTGAGGTAGGCGAGCAGCTTGCGATCCAGGGGGTTCAGGCCACGCGCCTCCACAAACAGCCGGTATGCCTCCGGCAGGTCGCCCTCGCGGTAGAGTTTCTGCCCGCGATCGACCAGCGCGCGGGCCAGCCCCTGCTCCACCACCGCCAGGTTGCGCAAGGCCTCCGGATTGGCCGGCTCTTGCTCCAGAACCTGTTCGTAATAGCGGCGGGCGGCCGGGTAGTCGCTGCGCTGCAGGGCGACCTGAGCGGCCAGGGCGAGATGGCGCAGCTCGGGCTCCCGCACCCCGACCAGCGGGGTCAGACCTTGCCCTGCCCGTTCGAGGTCTCCCCGTTCGAACAGGCGCAGCGAGGCATTGTAGAGCAGCGGATAACTGCTGCGCTGGATATCGTCGGGGAACTCCCGAAGGATCCCTGCCAGACGCGCAATCACGTCGGCATCGCGCTTTTGCTGGTAGTCGATATAGGCCAGGTAATAATGGGCCATCGGGCTGTCGGGGGCGACCTCGAGGGCTCGCGCGAACCCCTTGCGCGCCTCGTCGGCGTCACCCCTTTCGAGCAACTCCAGGGCGCGGTTGTAGTGCAACGCGAAGAGCGTTTCGCGCACCTGGGTATCGTCCGGGCAGAGGGAGAGGTAACGGAGCAACTGCTCCTGTGCTTCCGGGGTGTGGTCGGCCCGAAACAGGACTTCGCCGAACAGGCGCATGATGTCGCGCCGTTCGGGTGCGAGTCCGACGACGTGCCGCAGCAGGTCGATGGCCTCTTGCTCTTCGCCCTGATCGAGATAGACCAGGGCGACGTTGTAGAGGGCGCTGGTGAGCGGGAAGATCTCGGGCTGGTCGAGGGCTCCCCCGGCTTCGGCCTGCTCAAGATAGAGCAGGGCACTGTCAGGGTCGCGCAGATGCGTGTAGGCGAGGCCGAGGTTGAAGTTGATCTCGACTGTTCGCGAGAGCGCCGGGTAGGCGCGGTGGAATTCCTCGATGGCCTCCTGATCGTCTCCCGCGGCGAGTAGCGAGAGCCCGAGCTGGTATCTCAGGGGCGCGTTATCCGGATCGATCTCGAGGGCTTGTCGATAGCGCTCGGCCCACGGCAACTCCGCGGTGACAACGGAGCGTGAAGTCACTCCTGCCACGCTCACGCCTGCCGAGGTAAAGCTTACCGTCAGCAGGAGGCCGATGGCCAGCAACCTGCCTGGTTTCATCCGAGGCCGGACTCCTGGGCGCCGAGCACCACGTTGCGCTGGCGTTTGCCCCGGTACATGGCCTGATCGGCCATGTCCATCAGCTGCTCCTTGGACTTGGCGTCGTCGGGATAGGTGGCGAAGCCGATGGTGGCGGTGAGCCGGAAGGTGATGTCGTTGGAGTAGGTAAATTCGTGCTGCTCGAGGGTGCGGCGTACACGTTCACAGACGATACGCGCCCCGATCGAATCGGTGTCGAGAAGCAGGGCGCTGAACTCGTCGCCCCCGTAGCGGAACAGCAGGTCGACCTCACGGACGCAGCCGTGCAGCAGCTTGCCGATCTGCGCGAGGGCGCTGCTCCCGACCAGGTGCCCGTAGGTGTCGTTGATCTCCTTGAAGTGATCCAGGTCGATGAAGACCACCGAAAATTTGGCCCCGTAACGTTCGCAACGCCGTACCTCCTGGTCGAGGGAGCTCTGCAGGAAACGGTAGTTGTAGAGGCCGGTCAAGTCGTCGGTGAACATCATATCGCGCGCCCCCTCGTAGCGGAGCGCGTTGTCGAAGCCGAGGCACAGCTGGCGATAGAGAAACTCGAGGTTCGGCAGGTAGATCTCGGTCGAGAGGTCGGCGCCGCTCGGGTTGAACAGCACCAGCGCCCCCTGTCCCTTCTCCTGGTTACACAGGGGGAACAGGTACATGCTGCGGATGTCGACAAACGCTTCGGCAATCCCGGCGAGGTCTCCGGCCGACAGGGTCTGCATCCCTGAACACCCTTCCTTCTTGTCGACGAGTCGGACCGCGATGGCTCGCGCCAAATCCTCGTTGATGCCATGGGTGCTGAT
Organism: Desulfuromonadaceae bacterium; assembly: GCA_003246035.1. The sequence goes on from QKBP01000033.1 coordinate 7,962, forward strand.
GATATCGATTTCGTTACGTCCGCTGCGCAGGAAACTGAACCCGCGACCGTCTCCGACCTCATGCAGCATCGCCGTGATCGCCTGGGTCAGGAGACGCTCCATGTCGATGATGGCGGCCAGGTCCTGGCCGGCCGTAAACAGCCTGATCTGGCGCTTGAGGTGGAGATTCTCGTTGAGCAGGCGACGCTGCTCCAGGCAGGTGTGCACGTCGTGCAGCAGGACCTCGGGATCGAAGGGCTTGACCAGGTAGTCGCGCGCGCCGGTCTTGAGGGCGTTAATCGCGGTCTCGACCGTCGCATGGCCGGTCACCAGGATCACCTCGGGAGGGCTCTGACGGCGCTTGATCACGCGCAACAGGTCGAGGCCCGACTTGCCGGGGAGGACCATGTCGGTCAGGACAACGTCAAGCGACTCATCCTCCAGCACGTCGAGGGCTTCCTCGGCGCTCGCCGCGGTCAAGACCCTGTAGCCGGCCTCACCGAGGATGTCACCGTACTGATGTCGAAAGAAGGCGTCGTCGTCGACGACCAGGATGGTCCCCTTGTCCATACGCAGTTTCCCTTGGAATTTAAAAAAGAGACCATACCAGACGGAACCGGGAGTGTCAACGAAAACGCCCCTTTTTCCACCGTGTTACACGCCATTCACCGCCATCCGTTGCAAGCCTGAGGGTCCCCTCAAGGTCCGTACGCCAGAGCGGAACACCGGCAGCCTCGCAACTCGCCAGTGTCGCGTCGTGCGGAAGACCGTAGCGATTCCCCTTTCCGGCGCTGACAACGGCCAGTCGCGGCGCGAACGCCGCCAGCAGGGCCGCGGGATCCGAGTGACGACTTCCGTGGTGTGGGAGCTTGAGCAGGGTCACGGGGCCTCCCGGAGGGTTGGCCAGCAACTGATGCACGCCATCGCGCTCGAGATCACCGCCGAGCAGAACACCCTGGTCTCCGCAGGTCGCATAGGCGACCAGGGAGCGATCGTTTTCGTTCCCCCCGCGAGGGGGCGCATAGAGCTGCAGGGGGTGCAGACCTTGAAAGACCGGCTGCCAGCCGGGACGGGGTCGTTTCAACGTCAGTTCGCCCGCTGCGACCAGGCGGTGAACAACCTCAGGGAGCTGGCGATCGGCGACAGAGGTCCAGAGGGACCGGGCGGGAACATGTTCCAGGAGTGTGCCGAGGCCGAGCAGATGATCGGGGTGGGCGTGGGTAAGGACCACCGCCTCGAGCTGGCTCACCCCGAGCGTCGTCAGGGCCGGAACGAGCAGACGCTCCCCGACGTCGAAGTCGCTCCCCGCCAGCCCCCCGGCGTCGATCAGCACGTGGCGACGCCCCTCGAAGCTCAACAGCAGGGCGTCCCCCTGCCCGACCGAGAAGACCGTCAAGCTCAGTGGGGTACGATCCGGGACCGCCATGGCCAGAACCAGGGCGAATGCGCCGCCAGCCAGCCAGACCGTTCGGGGGCCGCGCGCCACGACCCAGAACAGCAGACCCACCGTCGCGGCCACGGCGATCAGCTCCACGGGCGAAAGGGACAACTCGACCGCAGCCAGGCCAGGCCAGGAGAGCAGGTGTTCCGCGAGCGCGAGCAGCCGCTCGAGCAGGTACCCGCACCCCGTGAAGGCGAGGCCGGCGAGAGCAGGCCACCACGGAGCCAGCAGGATGCCGAGCAGCGCCAACGGCAGAGCCACCAGCGAGACCAGAGGCACGGCCAGCAGGTTGGCTGGTACCCCGGCGGGGGCGAACAGGCCGAAGTGCCAGAGCACCAGGGGGAGCGTCGCCAGCGTCGCGGTCAGGCTGGTCGCGACCAGGCCGGCCGGGTAGCGCAGCCACACCGGGAGCCTTAGCAGGCATGGCTGGAGGCGGGGCATGACCGTCAGCAGCGCGGCTGCCGCCGCGAAAGAGAGCTGGAAAGAGGCCTCGTAAACCAGCAGCGGGTCAAGGAGCAGGAGGATAAAGGCGATCGCCGCCAGCAGCCGCAGCGGAGCTATCCGGCGCAGCGAGGCGAGCAGCAGCGCCCCGAGCGCCAGCGCCAGGAAAGCCCGCCAGGACGAGACCGCGCCGCCGCTCAGCTCGAGATAGAGGAAGAGCGGAGGGACCAGCAGCAGCGGCAGAAGGCGCCGCGGCGAAGCACGCTCGAGCAGCCACGGGATACGTCGCCACAGCCAGAGGCCGGTGACATAGAGGGCGGCCGCAACCAGTCCGAAGTGGAGTCCCGAGATCGCGAACAGGTGCGAGATCCCGCCGGCCGCGAGCAGCTCCCGTTGCTCACGTGAAACCCCGGCCCTCTCCCCCTGGGCCAGGGCGCGCACCAACCCGGCCAACTGAGGAGCCTCGACGAACGCAGCATCGATGACCTGCGCGTTGACGTGCCGCCAGCGCTCGACCAGGGTCGGCTTGCGGCGAACGGCGAGGCGAGCGACGCCGTCGTGATGGCGAAGGGACGCGACCACGTGGATCCCGCGGCGGGCGAGGTAACGCGGATAGTCGAACTCGCCGGGCGTCCCGAACTGCTGCGGACGCCGCAAGCGGGCCGAAAACACTAGGCGATCACCGACCGTAAAAGGTGGCTGGGGAGACTCGAGGTAAAGCCGCAGACGTCCACGGGCTGCCACCTCCAGGCCACGGCTGACGAGACGCTCGCTCTCCAGGTCGAGGTAGGGCATGCCGCTCGCGGCCCGGCCCACCTCGAGGACCTCGGCGGTCAGAGAGACCCGTTCCGCGCCGCAGAAGCGATGCAGGCCCTGCGGGTCGTCCGGGGGGCGTCCCGCCGCTTCCGCGAGAACCAGAGCCAGCAGCACCATGCCTCCCCAGGCCAGAGCATCGCCCCCGCGGCGTGGTGCGGCCAGGGCAAGGCCCAACAGCAGAACGGCAGCCAGGGCAGTAGACAGCAGGTCAGGCAGAAGGACGTAAGGGCTGATCAGGAGTCCCGCCACCAGGGCTGAAAGGAGAGGCGGCAGGGTCATGCAGGGTCAGCGGCGGGGAGCGAGTTGGACCAGCAGGGCGAGCAGGGCGTCGAGCTGCTCGGTGGTCGCCGGTCCGTCCTGCGCCGCCAGCCCCGTGAGCCTCAGAAACGCGAGGGGGGTGCTCCGAAACCCCTCGAAGGTCAGGCGATCGACCCCGCAGCGGGGGGGGAGATACACGGTCAGGCGCTGTCCGGGGACGAGGTGGAGAGGGCCAAGGTCCGCCTCCATCAGATAAGGTTTGACCTCAACCTCCCGTTCCAGGAGCCCGGGGATCTCGACCCGCAGAGGCCGCTCCCCCATCCCCCTCAGGGACAGGCGATACACCCCCTCGGGGACCTCGAGCGTCAGCGACAGCCGCCCGTCAAGGTTGCCGGCACGGACCCAGCTCCCCCCGTCCGGCTCGCCGAGGTGGCGAATGTCGGTGATCACGGCCCCCTCGAACAGCTTCCCGGCCTCGGCCTGGTAAACCACCGGCTGCCCGCTCGGGACCAGGGCATCCTCCAGGGCGAGCAGCTGGCTGGCGGTCACCGCCAGGTCGCTCAGCCGCAAGGGGGTGTCAGGCTGCCATCCTCCCCGCGGAGAGATCGGCGGCAGCTGAGGGGCGCTCAGCTCCAGATAGTCGACGGCACCGTCGATCGGGAGTCGAAGCAGGACATCGTGCAGGCCGGCCTCGAGGGTGATCTCCCCGAGCCGCTTGTCCTCGAACATCTCGCCGGCGTCGGTCGCGAAGGACTGGCCGGCGATCTCGACGCTGTGCCCCGGGCGGCGCAGGCGGATGGTCACCTCGAAGGTTCCGCCGATCGGCACCAGGATCTGCAGGTGGGCGGTAGTCGGACGGGAGATGCCGCTCAGCCAGGCCTCGCCGCTGCAGTAACCGTACGCCCGGTATTTCTTGACCGACACCAGGTCGTCGGGACGGCAGAGCGCCTCGGCCTCGTAACGGTAAGTGCGTCGTCCCGAGAGAATGCGCAGGTAATCGTCGTCATCCGGCTCGTCGGGGAGCCCGAACGACCAGCCGAGCCCCTCGACCAGCCCGACCATCCAGTCTCGCTGAAGCAAGGAGGAAGGTTGGGCATGCAGCGTCGAGGCGAGCTGCAGCAGGATCAGACTGACGAGGACGAGATATCGGGTCACACATGCCTCCCGGAGGGTATACGAACGGCTCAAGCCTAGCATACCGACAGGGGGTTGCCTAGAGGCGACGACGTTGCCCGGCATGTCCGGATCGTGCTATAGCTGCGCACGCAGATCAGCACTCGCACCAGGAGCCCTCCCATGCACCGTCCCCCTGTCCGCTGGTACGCCATCGGCGACCTGAATGCCTTCTTCGGCCTGATGCTCGACAACATGTCCGACCTGGTCCTGCTCGCCGCGATCCTCACCGGGGTGTTCGGAATGCCGGGAGACCTGGTCCTGTATCGCATGATCCCCGGCAGCGCCATGGGTGTCCTAGCCGGCGACCTGCTCTACACCTGGATGGCGGTCCGCCTCGCCCGCCGCGAGGGGCGCGACGATGTGACCGCCATGCCCCTCGGCCTCGACACCCCGTCGACCTTCGGCATGGCCTTCGGAGTGATCGGCCCGTGCTACCTCTCCAGCGGCGACGCCACCCTCACCTGGCAGGTGGCCATGGCGGTCATCGTCTGCATGGGGATGTTCAAGATCGCTGCGAGCTTCTGCGGTCCGGCGATCCGCCGCGCCGTACCCCGTGCCGGCCTGCTCGGCAGCATCGCCGCCGTCGCCCTGCTGCTGATCGCCTACCTCCCGACCCTCAAGCTGTTCGAATCACCGGTCGTCGGCTTCCTCTCGTTGGTCATCGTGCTGGTCGCGCTGGTCGCGCGCATCCGTCTCCCGCTGCGCCTCCCCGGGGCGCTGGCCGGAATCCTGGTCGGGAGCCTGGCCTACTACGTCCTCGGCGCGCTGGAGATGCTCCCGACCGCCCTCCACGCCGTACATGCGCCCCGGTGGCAACTGGCCATCCCCTGGCCGACCCTCGCGTTCCTTCCGGGCCTGTCCGAAGCCCTCCCCTACCTGCCGCTGGCCCTCCCCTTCGCCCTCGCCACGGTGGTCGGCGGGGTCGACGTCACCGAGAGCGCTGCGGCCGCCGGTGACAACTACCATACTCGCGACATTTTGCTGGTCGAGGGAGGAGCCACCCTGCTCGCCGGGCTGTGCGGCGGGGTGATCCAGTCGACCCCCTACATCGGCCACCCGGCCTACAAGGAGATGGGGGGGCGCTCAGGGTACACGCTGGCGACCGCCCTGTTCATCGGGATGGGAGGCATCTTCGGCTATCTCGGCTTCTTCGTCGACCTGATCCCCGAAGCCGCCGCGGCCCCGATCCTGATCTTCATCGGCATCGAAATCACCGCTCAGGCTTTCGAGGTCACGCCCCAGCGCCATTTCAAGGCGATCGCGCTCGCCTTCCTCCCGGCCGTCGCTTACCTCGTCAACATCGAATTCGGCCTGGTGCTCGGCCACCTCGGCAAAAGCGGCGCCGATCTGAGCGGCGACATGGCTGCCACCTGGCAGGCGACCCTGCTGCTCGGCAACGGCTTCATCGTCACCTCGCTGCTCTGGGGGGCGGCCTTTGCCGCCCTGCTCGACCGATCACTGGCGCGAAGCGCCGCCTGGCTGGGAGGCTGTGCCCTGCTGACCCTGTGCGGCGTCATCCACTCGCCGTTCCCCTCCGGGGCGCTGTTCTGGCCCTGGCAGGCCCCCGCCGCAATCGCCTGGCATATCGCGGCCGGCTACGCGGTCATGGCCGGAATTCTTGTCGCGCTCTCGCCGGGGGCGAAAATGGCGGCACAGGCCTGAAACCCCTTGCATCGTTTTTCCAGACCGTTATCATTGTCGGGTTCCGAAACCGTTCCGGGAGACGCTGTATGCCACAGAAATCGATCCTGCTTGTCGACGACCTCGAATTCTTCCTCGACACCGAGAGGGAGTTTCTCAAG
>QKBP01000068.1 GCA_003246035.1 Desulfuromonadaceae bacterium
GCTCCTTCGGGCGGGCGCTGGCAGGTCTCGACCACCTGCACGCCGCCGGGGTGCGCAGCACCATGAGCACCGTGATCTCGCGCCTCAACTACCGGCACCTCGAAGAGGTGCTGGACGTGGCCCGCGCCCGTAGTGTGGCGCAGGTCTACTTGCACAACTTCAAGTGCAGCGGGCGTGGCTTCAAGAACCGCCAGGAGCTCGACCTGAGCGCCGAGGAGTGGCGGGATTTCTACGTCGAGGCCCTCGAGGTCAAGGCGCGGACCACGGACCTGACCATCTCCTTCGATGACCCGGTGATCGCCTCGCTCCCCGGCTACGCGGAGAGTGCCCTGGTCAAGGGGAGCACCTGCGGGAAACTCTCTTTGCACCTGCGCCCCAACGGCGACATCACCCCCTGCGGTTTCATCCCGGTCGTCGTTGGCAACATCCTGAAGGACGATTTCTCCGAGTTGTGGCACGAGTCGCCGGTGCTTAAGGCGATGCGCCACAAGGAGGCCCAGGGGAAGTGCCAGTCGTGCGGCGCCTTCGGCGACTGCCTCGGCGGCTGCACGGCGCGCGCCTTCGCCACCACGGGAGATTTCAATCAGCCCGATCCCCATTGCTGGAAATAACCGTCAACCCCAACCCGAGGAGGTACGATCATGAAGCGTTACAGCAAACCCCGTGTGGTCGGATCGTCGAACGTCCACCCCTGCTAACCGTGGAGGGAGCATCGTCGATGCTCCCTCGCCTTTTACAGCGTAGGGCAGAACTGGAGACGAGCACGTCATGCAGGAATTCGATACCCCCCTGAGGTTGACCTGGGAGATCGCCGGGAAAGGTGCGCATCTCGATGCGCCCCGCCTGCTCAAGGTGGCCGACGCGATCGCCGAGGCCGGTGTCCTGTTCGTCACCCTGGAAGGGGATCCCCTCCACCACCCCGCTGCAGCCCAGCTGCTGGAACGGCTCGCGGCCGGAGGGTGCCAGGTGACCGCGGTCGTTGCCGACCCTGACGGCCTCGACGCAGGACTTCCTCTGGCCGAGGTGGCCCTCGACGCCGGCCCCCGGCTGGGCCCCGAATCTAAAGGGCTCGGTGGCCTGGCCGCGGTCCTGGAAGAGGTCCGCGGTCGGGGCTTCGAGCCGCTCCTGTGGCTCGCGCCCTACAAGTCCTATCTGACTGAAATAACGAAGCTATTCAGGTTTTGCGCGGAGTGCGGCGTGGGGAGATTTAAGTTGTCAAACCTGCCGATAAGTGCTAGCTTTGCACGACTCGTCCCGGCGGAAATACCGCGTCCCGAGGACCTGCAGCCCCTCGCCACCGAACTGCGTGAGGCTGCCGGGGAGGTGCGCGGGCGGGTGCGCCTCGAGGTGCACGACCGTTTCCTCTGGGAGACACTGGCGGAACAGAGCGCCAGCCTGGCCGAGTATGGCGGTTGCCAGGCGGCCAACAGCCTGGCCCACGTCGACGCAGGGGGGAACGTGCACCCCTGCAGTTCCTGGCCTGAGCGGCTCGGCAACCTCCTTGTTTCGTCCTTCGAGGAACTCTGGCGTTCAGAACCGCGCCGCTCGATCCGGCAGCGGATCGCCGAAATGCCGGACAGCTGTGCCGGCTGCCGCGATTACCAGGAGTGTTTTGCCGGCTGTCGCGGCCTGAGCGCCTGCTGTGATTTCGCCAACGAGGGACGCGATCCGCTGTGCGGCGGACGGCGTTGACCCATAGAACGCAATGACCCTGTATCTCGACAACGCGGCAACCTCATTCCCCCGACCCGAAGCGGTCTACCGGGCCGTCGATTCGACCCTGCGTCAGGTCGGCGCGAGCCCCGGCCGGGGAGGGTACCGCATGGCGGTCGATGCGTCGCGGCTGGTCTTCGAGGTCCGCGAACAGCTCGCGACGTTTTTCTCCATCCCTGACGCCTCCCGCCTGGCCTTTACTTCGGGGTGTACCGAGGCGCTGAACCTGGCGCTGTTCGGTGTCCTGGAACCCGGTGACCGGGTGGTGACCACCGGCATGGAGCACAACGCCGTATGTCGCCCCCTCCAGGCCCTCGCCAGTCGCGGGGTCGAGGTGGTCCGGGTCGTGCCCGATCCCGACGGCTTCGTGTCGCCAGACGCGCTACGAAAAGCCTGCACACCGGGGACACGCATGCTGGTGATGACCCATGCCTCGAACGTGACCGGGACGGTCCAGCCGCTCGAAGAGATCGGCCCCTGGTGCCGGCAGCAGGGGATTCTGCTGCTGGTCGATGCCGCCCAGAGCGCCGGACTGCTGGAGATCGATGTCGAAACGCTCGGTATCGACCTGCTGGCGGTCGCCGGGCACAAGGGGCTGTTCGGTCCCCCGGGAACCGGGGCCCTCTACGTACGCGAAGGGGTGGAGCTGGCTCCGCTGATCTATGGCGGTACCGGCAGCGGTTCCGAATCGCTGGAACCTCCGCAGCAGATGCCGGAACGGTTCGAAAGCGGCACGCTCAATACCCCTGGGATCGCCGGACTGGGCGCCGGTATCAGCTTCATTCAGGAGCAGGGTGTGGCGAGCTTCGCGGTGCGCAAGCGCGAACAGGTCCAGGCCCTGCTTGACGGTCTCGGCCGGATTGAGCGGGTAAGGCTTTTCGGTCCTCGTGACGCGACCCGTCATGCCGGGGCGATCTCCTTCGTGCTTGAAGGTCAGGACCCTTCGGAGACGGGTTTCAGGCTCGACCACGAGTACGACATCGCCTGCCGGGTGGGTCTCCACTGTGCTCCCGAGGCACACCGCGCCATCGGGACCTTCCCCTCCGGGACGGTCCGGGTGAGCCCCGGTTTCGAGACCACCCCGGCCGATATCGAACGGTTTCTTGCTGCAGTCAATGACCTGGCGGCCAGGTTGACCCCCTGAGCTGCTCTGAACGAAGGAGTGACCCATGCATACCCTTTCCCGCTGGATTCTGGCCGTGCTGCTGCTCAGTTTTAGCGCCTGCTCGCTCCCCCCGACCAAGCCGATCACCATCGACGAGCTGATGGCCACCAAGGTTTTCCGCATCTACAAGATCGACGAGTCGCCCGAAGACGTCCTGCGGGTGCTCAACCGCGACGGCGAAGTGATCGTCAAGGGGGAACGGACGTTGCGGGGCAAGACGATCCCGGTCTACGTGAAGATTCTCGCCGCCAGCGATGGTATGGAAATCGCCGACTACGAACGTTAACCCTCCGAAAGGACCATCATGCCCCGCAAAATTTACATTCTCGATACCAATGTATTGCTGCATGACCCGCGGGCCCTGTTCCGTTTCCAGGACAACCTGGTCATTGTCCCGATCACGGTGATCGAGGAGGTCGACCGCTTCAAGAAGGAGCTGAGCGAAACCGGGCGCAACGCCCGGCAGATCTCACGCATCATGGACCAGCTGCGCGGCCAGGCCAAGCTGATCGACGGCGTCCCGCTCGAGGACGGCGGGGAGCTGCGGGTCGAGATCTACCAGGAGCACTACCTCAAGGCGCTCCCCCCCGAGCTGCAGGTCGACCATGGCGACAACCGCATCCTGGCGATCGCGCTCGCGATGAAGGAGCAGACCGAGGGGCCGGTGACCCTGGTCACCAAGGACACCAACCTGCGCATCAAGTCCGACGTCATCGGACTGATGGCTGAAGACTACGAGTCGGACAAGGTCTCCATCGAGGAGCTCTATTCCGGCACCTACGACCTGCTCCTCGAGCAGGAGGAGATCGACCGCTTCTTCGGCCAGGGCTACCTCGCGCAGGGGGAGGACACCCCCCTGTACGCCAACCAGGGGGTGACGCTGGTCGACAGCGCCAACCCCTCGCACTCGGCGCTGGCCCGTTACAATGCCGCGGCCCAGCGCCTGCTGCCGCTGATCCGCGCACCGAAGGAGGGGCTGTGGGGGATCCACCCCCGCAACCGCGAGCAGCAGTTCGCCATCGACCTGCTGCTCAATGACGATATCCAGCTGGTGACCCTGGTCGGCAAGGCCGGGACCGGCAAGACCCTGCTGGCGATCGCCGCCGGCCTGCACATGGTGACTGAGGCCGCTAGTCACAGCCGCCTGCTGGTCTCCCGCCCGGTCTTCCCCCTCGGTCGGGATCTCGGCTTCCTCCCCGGCGACCTCGAGGAGAAGCTCTCGCCGTGGATGCAGCCGATCTTCGACAACGTCGAACTGCTGCTCGGCGCGGTCGACGAGCGCGGCAAGCGCAAGCGCGGCTACCGCGAACTGGTCGACATGGGGATTCTCGAGATCGAGGCGCTGACCTACATCCGCGGTCGTTCGATCCCCAAGCAGTTCATGATCGTCGACGAAGCCCAGAACCTGACTCCCCACGAGATCAAGACCATCATCACCCGGGCCGGGGAGGGGACCAAGATCGTGCTGACCGGCGACCCGTACCAGATCGACAATCCGTACATCGACTCGTCGAGCAACGGCCTGACCTACGTGGTCGAAAAGTTCAAGGGGCAGGAGATCGCCGGGCACGTGACCCTTTCCAAGGGAGAGCGTTCCTGCCTGGCCGAGCTGGCCGCCAACCTGCTCTAGGGAGGGCTCCTCCCCGTGTGTTCTGGTGCCGCTGCTCCTCACGGAGCCAGCGGCACTGTCGTCGAAACCCTAACCGTCTGCGGGCAACAGCATGGTGTTGTTGTGTCTTGAATCTTCCTGTGACGAAACCTCCGCCGCCGTGGTCCGCGACGGGCGCGAGGCGCTCTCGAACGTGATCGCCTCCCAGGTCGACGTGCATCGCCGTTACGGCGGGGTGGTCCCCGAGCTCGCCTCGCGGCGTCACCTCGAGGCGATCCTCCCGGTGGTCCGCGAGGCCCTCGACAAGGCCGGTGTCGGCCTCGACCAGATCGAGGGGGTCGCCGTGACCCGCGGCCCGGGGTTGGTCGGTGCACTGTTGGTGGCCCTCTCCGCCGGCAAGGCGATCGCCTACGCGCGCCGCCTTCCGCTGGTCGGCGTTCATCACATCGAGGGGCACCTGCACGCCATCCAGCTCGAGCAGAAGGTCGCCTATCCGTATCTGGCCCTGGCCGTCTCCGGGGGGCACACCCACCTCTACCGCGTCAACGGTGTCGGCGACTACGAAGTGCTCGGCATGACCCTCGACGATGCCGCCGGCGAGGCCTTCGACAAGGTCGCCAAGCTGCTCGGGCTCGGTTACCCCGGCGGTATCGAGGTCGATCGCCTGGCCCGTGGGGGTGATCCGAAGGCCTTCGAATTCCCGCGTCCGATGCTCCACAGCGGCGATCTGCGCTTCAGCTTCAGCGGCCTCAAGACCGCCGTATCGCAGACCGTGGCAGGTCTCCCGTCTCCGCCGGAAGGGGCGATTTTGAACGACCTCTGCGCGAGCTTCCAGGCCGCGGTCGTCGAGGTCCTGGTGCGCAAGACGCTCTCCGCCGCGCGCGTGCATGCGACCCACAGGCTGGTCATCTGCGGCGGGGTGGCCTGCAACAGCGCGCTGCGTGAAGCGTTCCGCCTGGAAGGGGAGGCAGCCGGGATCGAGGTTCACGTACCGTCGCCGCTGTTGTGCAGCGACAACGCCGCGATGCTCGGGGTCCCCGCCGAGAGTTACCTGCGCGCCGGCTGCCGTAATGCGCTCGACGTGAATGCCGTGGCCAGCTGGCCCCTCGACCAGGCCGGTCGCGAGATTCTCGCCACCGCGGGAGGGGCGTGACATGTGGCGTCGTTGGGGGATGGCCCGCCAGGCGAAACTCAACCTGCTCCGTTTCATACGCCTGCGGGGGACGCCTGACGAGATCGCCAAGGGCTTCGCCTTAGGCATCTTCATCGGCATGACCCCGACCTTCGGCTTCCAGATGGTCCTTGCGGTCTTCTTCGCGTTCCTGTTGCGTGAAAACAAGCTCGCCGCAGTCATCGGGGTGTGGATCACCAACCCCGTGACGGCTCCGTTTATCTATGCCGCCGAGTATGAGTTCGGGCGGCGGCTGCTCGGCATGGAGAGGGTCTCCTTCCATATCGATTTCACCTTCGACTCCCTGATGGCGCTGAGCTGGGACGTGCTTATCCCGTTGACGATCGGCAGCCTGGTCTTCGGCGTGCTGTGTACCTGGATCAGCTATGCCGTGGTGTTGCGCATGATCCCGTCCCTCAAGAAGCTGCGGGTGCCGCGCTGGCCCAGGCGTCGCACCCGGCGATGACAATCGGCATGAACGATTCACGGCACCGTTTCAAGAAACGCTTCGGCCAGAACTTTCTCCAGGATCCCCAGGTCATCGAACGGATCCTGTCCGCCGCGGAACTCGCCCCGGACGACCAGGTGGTAGAGGTCGGCCCCGGCCGCGGCGCACTGACCGTCCCCCTGGCTGCCGCTGCCCGAAGGCTGCTGGTGTGCGAGGTCGACACCGACCTGATCGACTACTGGCGCCAGCGCGAACTCCCCGGCCTCGAGGTCCTGGCGGGGGACGTTCTCGAGCTCGACTGGGAGGAGGCGTTTACTCCCGGTCCGTTCGTGATGGTGGCCAATCTCCCCTACAACATCTCGTCCCCCATCCTCTTCAAGCTGATCGAGCATCGCACCCTGTTTCGCCGCATGGTCCTGATGTTTCAGCGCGAGGTCGGCGAGCGCCTGTTGGCCTCCCCGGGGGGGAAGGACTACGGGATCCTCTCGGTCCTGCTGCGGGTCTGGTATGATATTGCGAAGGTCGTTGTGGTCCGGCCCGGGGCCTTCTATCCGCCACCCAAGGTCGAGTCGATGGTCCTGCGCTTCGATCCGCTCCCGGAACCGCGGGTCCCGCTCCAGGGCTGGAAGCATTTCGGCACGGTCGTCAAGGCGGCCTTTGCCCAGCGACGCAAGACCCTGCGCAACACCCTCGGGAGCGGAGGCTGGAGCCGCGAGGAGGTCGTCACGGCACTCGCCGCCTGCGGCATCGACCCGGCGCGGCGCGCCGAGACCCTCGACCTCGAGGAGTTTTCCCGGTTGGCGGGGGCTTTGCCTCCCCGCAGCCCTGAAACGGAGCCGAATCGATGAACGAGCCCGTGGCCCGCGTCAACGGGAGCCCGATCACCCGCTACGAACTGAACACCGTGCTGCAGGAGTTTGCCCTTCAGCAGCGGGATACAGTGAAGGATGAGGCGGAATCACGCCAGCGACTCCAGGCCCTCGCCCTCGAGAGGCTGGTGGCGCGCGAGTTGATCTATCAGCATGCTCTCGCCAGCGGTGTCGTTGCCGGCGAAGAGGCGGTGGCCGCCGAGTGTCGCCGGGCCGTGGAGGGCTTCCGCCGGGAATCGGAATTCCTCGAGGCCCTGGAGAAGGCCGGCGGGGACGTCGCCGCCTTCCAGCGCGCGATCCGCAAGGACGTGACGGTCGCCCAGATGAGTGAGCAGATTCTGGCCCAGGTCTCTCCTCCCGGAGACCAGGACGTCGAGGCGTTTTACCGCAATCACCCCGAACGCCTCAGCCTTCCCGAGCGTTACACCCTGCGCCAGCTGCTGTTGCCGTGCGAGGAGGGGGAGCGGGAGGCGACCCGCAAGAGGATCGATGCGATCCGCACGGAGCTCGAAGGGAGCGATTTTTTCTCCCTGGTCCGCCGCTACTCGGAGTGCCCCAGCGCCCAAAACGACGGGGTGCTCGAGGGGGTCACGGCCGGACAGATGGCTCCCGAGATCAAGGCAGCCCTCGATGCTCTCGAGCCCGGCGAGGTCGGGGGACCTGTCGAAACCCCGACCGGCTTTCACCTGGTCGAAAAGCTCGCCGTGGTTCCCGGCGGGGTACGCCCTTTCGAGGCGTGCCGCGACGAGATTCGCGCCTTCCTGCTGCGCGACGCACGTTCCCGGACGCTCGAAGCCTGGGTAGATCAGCTGCGTGCGTCCGCGCGGATCGAAATACTGCTCACCTGAACAGGTCGGACCGGCCGTGCCGGTCCGCCAGGAGGGTCGACGGCATGGCCAAGAAATCGACGTCTGCACCACCGACCGGCGGCGGGACCCGGCGACAGTTCGAGGAGATCGCCGCGACGATTGAACGGGGCGTCGCGCCGGAGCGCGCCGAGCTGCTCCTCGCCCTGCACGAACTGATGCTGGTTCGCGCCCCGTATTCACCCCTGCTTGAAGCTCCCATCGATAAAGTGATCGACGTCCTCGAGTTCGGTGTCGCAACCCTCACCGGTCGCACTGAGACCGTGTACGTCCAGTTGCGTCCAGGCGGGGAGGGGGGAAAACCGCTGCTCGCCACCAGTACCCCCGATGTTCCGTTCCTGCTCTCCTCGCTGCTGGTCTACCTGCGCAAGCAGAACGTCCACCATCAGGTGCTCGGTCACCCGATCCTGGGCGTGGTCCGTGACAAGAATAGCCTGCGTCAGCTTCTCCCCCTCGACAGCGAAGCCCCCCGTGAATCGCTGATCCTGCTCGAGCTCGACTTTGTCCCGGAAGGGCTCGAAGAGCGGCTTCCGGTCGAGATCGAGGATCTGCTGGCCAAGGTTCATGCCGTTGCCGCCGACCAGGTGGGGCTGCTCGAACAGATGCAGCTCATGGCCGGACGGACAGGGCTCGACGGGTACCAGGAGTTTATCGACTGGCTGGAAGCGGAGAATTTTCACCGTTTCGCCTACCGCTGCCTCGAGGTGTCTCCCGAGGGGGGGGTACGCCTGGCCGACGAGGCCCTCGGTCTCCCGATCGAGGAAGGGGGCAGCGACAAGGAGGTGCCGCTCGCCAAGGTGCCGCGCCCGCTCCGTTCCTGGCTGCGCCGTCAGGACCCGGTGCTGGTCGAACAGTCTCCCTGGCAGAGCCCCCTGTATCGCGACGAGCCGCTGACCTACCTCGGTTTCCGCGAGCCCCTCTCCGGCGGGGGTTTCAGGGAGCACGGCTTCTTCGGGCTGTTTACGCCCCAGAGCGTCGACGAGCCCTCCTTCGACGTCCCCTATCTACGGCTCAAGATCGAAGCCGCCCTCGACACCATGGAGATCCCTCCCGACAGCTACGATCGCCGACTGAGCATCGAGATCCTGAACACCTTCCCGAAAGTCGAGCTGTTCCTGATGAGCGCCGAGGAGCTCTGCCGGGTGATCCGGTCGTTCCTCTCCCTGCAGCGCCGCGATTCGGTCCGCGTGGTCACTGCGCGCCGCCTTTCCCTCGAGGGGCTGGCGCTGCTGGTGGTCATGCCGAAGGAATTTTTCAACAGCGACAACCGGCGCCGAATGGAAAACTACCTGCGCCGGGCCTTCCGTTCAAAGACCGCAGAGGTCCGCCTGATTCATGTCTACGGCGAGTTTTTCAGTGCCCTGGTGCGCCTGCAGCCGAAGGGGGGGAAGCTCGAGGTCGACAGCTACGCCCTCGAGGGGGTGTTGACCCGACTCCTGCAGAGCTGGGACAACAAGCTGCTGCACGCCCTCGAGCGGCTCTGCGGCATGGTGCGGGGGCAATCGCTCTGGCACAGCTACGTCAGCCGCTTTGCGCTCGATTACCGGCGCATGGTGCATCCGCGCTATGCCGCCCGGGATGTCCTGGCGATCGACGAGGTGCTCAAGGACGGCAGGGCCCGTTTCGACATGTGGGGCCCGCGGCCGGGGAGTCGGGATTTCGTCCTGCAGTTCTACGCCCTGACCCAGAGTTATCTCAACGAGCTGATGCCGCTGCTCGAGAACCTCGGCCTGTGCGTGGTCGAAGAGGTCGACTTCAATGTCGAGGCCGGCGAACGTACCGTCTACCTGAAGAGCTTCGTCCTGCACGACCGCGGAGACGGGCTCGATATCGGCAGCCAGCGCGGCAATTTGCTGGAGACCCTCGACGCGCTGTGGCACGGCACGGTGGAGAACGACTATCTCCACCTGCTGCAGCTCAAGACCGGCCTCGACTGGCGACAGGTCGACGTGTTCCGCGGCTACCGCAACTACTATTTCCAGCTCGGATCTCCCTTCACCAAGAAACGGGTCGCCTTCGCCCTGGTCCAGAACGCCGAGGTGGCGCGCCTGCTCTACGACTACTTCGAGGCGCGTTTCAACGACCGTCCGGAATGGCGCGATCCGGAGCAGCGCGAGGAACAGGCGCTGATGCCGCTGCGTATGCAGCTGATCGAGGCGCTTGAGCAGGTTAGCGACGTTAACGAGGACCGGATCCTCAGGACCTTCTTCAACCTGATCGATTCGACGGTCCGCAGCAACTTCTACCTGCGCAGGGAGAGTGACGACTACTTCTTCGCCTTCAAGATCAGCGCGATCGGGATCATCGACATGCCGTTCCCACGCCCGCGCTTCGAGGTCTATGTCCACTCGGCGCAGATGGAGGGTATTCATCTGCGCGGCGGGCTGGTGGCGCGCGGCGGGATCCGCTGGTCGGATCGTCCTGACGACTTCCGCACCGAGGTCCTCGGCCTGATGAAGACCCAGATGACCAAGAACACCGTGATCGTACCGGTCGGCTCCAAGGGGGGGTTCGTGGTCAAGACCCCCTTTACGCGGCGCGAGGAAGGGGCGGAGCTGTCCCGTGCGGCCTACATCACCCTGATGCGCGGTCTGCTCGACCTGACCGACAACCGCGTCGGCGGCGACGTGGTTCACCCCGAAGGGCTGGTCTGTTATGACGGCGACGACTCCTACCTGGTCGTGGCCGCCGACAAGGGGACGGCCCATCTCCCCGACACCGCCAATGGGGTCTCCCTCGACTACCGGTTCTGGCTCGGCGACGCCTTCGCCAGCGGAGGCTCCCACGGTTACGATCACAAGAAGCTCGGGATCACCGCGCGCGGGGCCTGGGAGAGCGTCAAGCGTCACTTCCGAGAGCTCGGGCGGGACATTCAGAGCGAACCGTTCACGGTGGTCGGGGTCGGCGACATGAGCGGCGACGTGTTCGGCAACGGCATGCTGCTTTCCCCGCACATCCGCCTGCGCGCCGCTTTCGATCACCGCCACATCTTCATCGACCCCGACCCTGACGCGGCGACATCGTTCCGTGAGCGGCAGCGGCTGTTCGACACTCCACGCTCTTCCTGGGACGACTACGAGCGAGCGCTGATCTCGACGGGGGGCGGGGTGTGGCCCCGGGCGAGCAAGGACATTCCCCTCTCCGCCGAAGTCCGTGCCTGGCTCGGGATCCGGCATGCCTCGCTCGACGGCGAGGGGCTGATCCGCCTGCTGCTGTGTGCTGAAACCGACCTGCTCTGGAACGGCGGGATCGGAACCTACGTCAAGTCATCGCTGGAGAAGAATGAAGAGGTCGGTGACAGAGCCAATGACGCCGTCCGTGTCGACGCCGGCCATCTCAAGGCACGGGTGGTGGGGGAGGGGGGGAACCTCGGCTTTACCCAGCGCGCCCGCATCGAATACGCCCTTGCCGGCGGGCGGATCAACACCGATGCCATCGACAACTCCGCGGGGGTCGACACCTCGGACCACGAGGTCAACCTGAAGATCCTCATGCAGCTGCTGTGCGACGAGGGGAGGCTGCGGGACGACACGCAGCGCAACCGTCTCCTCGAACAGCTGACCGATGACGTCTGCGCCAAGGTCCTGTACAACAACTACTCCCAGAGCCTCTGCCTGGCGCTCGACGAGATGCGTTGTCGCATCGCCCCGGAGCGCTTCTTCGATCTGGCCGATCGCCTGGTGAATGCCGGCCTGCTCGACCGCCAGGGTGAATTCCTCCCCGGCCGCAAGGAGGTGCTGGCCCGCGACCCGGTCGGCTTCACCCGCCCGGAACTCTCGATTCTGCTGGCCTACACCAAGATGCACGTCTTCAACGCCCTGCTCGAAAGCGACCTCCCCAACCAGCCGTCGGTCACGGGGCTGCTCAAGGGGTATTTCCCGGAGCGTTTGCGGAAGGAATTCTCCGGGGATATCCTCCAGCACCCGCTGGCCCGGGAGATCGTGGCCACGGTGATCAACAACCGGGTCATCGACCAGGGGGGGTGTACCCTGGTGCATTCCCTGGCTCAGGAGACGGGGACGTCGCTCGTCGACGTGGTCGGGAGCTATCTTGCTTTTGAAGAGCTGCTCGATGCCGACAGGTTGCGCGCCACCCTCTATGCTCTCGACAACCGTGTCGCCGCGAGTATTCAGTCGGAGTTGCTGCTGCTGCTTGAAGACAGCCTGCGCACCCTGTGCCGCTGGGAGCTCGAGAACCGGGAGGCCCAGAGCCTCGAAAAGGACTCCGGGGATGAACTCCGTCGCCAGCTCGGGACCTACTTCAAGGACCTTGCCGGCATCCTCCCCGACGTCGAACGGCAACGCAGCGAGGCCTTCCAGCAGCGCATGCACAAGGCGGGAGTCCCCGAGGAGGAGCTGTCCGCGTTTCTCCCCTTGCTGCACATCCAGGATTTCCTGCCGCTGGTCGCCCTGTCCCGCCGTGCCCGGGTCAATCTCTATTCGGCAGCCGTGACCCTGATGGACGTTCGCCGCAGTTTCGAGATCGGCCTTTTGGCCGACGGCATGTCGAGGGTGCCGCTGCGCGATCACTGGGACCGGGTCGCCGCTCGCGACCTCAAGCGTTCCCTCGAGGACGTCGCCTATCGCATGGTCGAGAGAGTGCTGATCGACCACGACGGCAACCTCGAGGCCTTCGTCAATCGCCGTCGCCGGCGCGTCGGCGCGTACCGGGAGCTCTGTGCGCGCCTGCGTGCCACCACGCCGGTCAACCTTCATCCGCTGGCGGTCAGCATCGAGTCCCTGCGGGAACTGCTGCACGACTAGCGTCAACACCCTTACAGGAGTAACCGCTTC
>QKBP01000091.1 GCA_003246035.1 Desulfuromonadaceae bacterium
GAAGAAAAGACAGGCCGTTCATGCCAGGCATGCGCAGGTCGGAGAGAACCATGCTGAAACGGGCCTTCTCCATCAAGTCAAGGGCCTGGTAAGGATCGGCTGCCGTCGTCACCTCGTAACCGGCCTGACGAAGCAATAGCCCCAGACCCTGCCGGGCATGTTCTTCGTCATCGACGATCAGAATGTGTTTGACGCTGGCCATCTCAGTCCCTCCGGGTTAAAGCGAGTGTACCATGCGCCCGAGGTCTGTCAAGGACGGCCACATATGACTTTAGCCAATAAATACGGAAACTTAAGAGATGACTACGCCATTTTTGCAGGGGGCAGCAAGATGGGGAGGATGGCTCGCAAAGCAGTGACGGATCGGGCACTGGCAGACAGGACGTCATGGTGGTCCAGGGGGGGCGTCGCGAGTCCGGCGGCCGGATTGGCAACCACGGAGATCGCAGAGACTCTCATACCGGCATGACGCGCGGCGATCGCCTCGTGAACCGTCGACATGGAGACAACGTCAGCTCCGAGCTGACGCAACATGCGAATCTCGGCAGGCGTCTCGTAACTGGGCCCCGCGAGTGCCGCAAGGACGCCCTGATGAAGTCGGACACCCAGTTCACCGAGGCAGGCATGCAGGTCCGGATAGCGATTCGTGTCATACAGGTCGCACAGGTCCAGAAATGGTGGGGGGGTGATTCCTGTTAAGGGATTTTCGCCGGTGAGATTGAGATGATCGCGAATCAGAACCAGATCGCCGGGGGCGAAATCGGGATCGATTCCCCCGGAGGCATTGGTGAGCAGAATCTGTGAGCAGCCCAGAGCTGCGGCCAGGAGCACCGGGGCAACAACCTGATTGGCACTCAGCCCCTGGTAGAGATGAAATCGTCCCTGAAAGAAAAGAACCCGCTGGCCCGACACTTCGCCTAAAACCAGTCGTCCGCTGTGTCCCTCGACAGCCCCTGAAGGAAAACCGGGAATGGATGCGTAATCAATGGTTTCGAGGGGACGTCCCGCCCCTGCCACCTCTCCCAGACCGGAGCCGAGGATAACGGCGAGCTCAATCTCAGTGTCAGCGACACGCTCCCGGACATAGGAGATGGCTGCAGACATATCCGGCAGCATACACGCCCTCCGGTCGGTGTTACTTGAGAATCTTCAGATAATCTGCAGCCTGGCGACCATATTGGCCCTCGGCATCGAGCTTGACGACCTGACGGAACGCCGCGCGAGCTTCCGTGACCTGACGCATCTTTACCAGGGCCACACCACGGTGATAATGGGCCACGGCGGAATTGGGGGAGAGCTCGACAGCTCGCGTAAAGGACGCGACCGCCAGCGAGGCCTTGTCAAGGGCATAGTAGGCCTCGCCCATCCGGAAATGAGCCAGAGCGTAACGGGGATTGTATTCTAGGGCTTTACTGTAAGCCGTCACGGCCTCGAGGAAATTGTGCTTCTTGTAGTGGGCGTAACCCTTGCCGACAAAAGCGTTCTCAGGATGTGAGAAGAACAAGTTGTGCGCGGCCCGGTCGAAATAGTCGATCGCCTCATCATAGCGCTCGGACTCCATGTACAAGGCCGCCAGGTTGTTCATGTAGAGCGGATCGTCTTTGCTGAGTTCTAGAGCACGCTTGAAATGCTCCTCGGCCTTGAGAAAAGCCCGCTTCTGCATGTACGCCTGACCAAGGGCATCTTGAATCTTGGCGTCCGAAGGGGCGATTCGTTCGGCTTCCAAAAAGGACTTGAGCGCCATCGCCGGGTTCGGTTCCTTCAGGTAGGAGATGCCGATATTGTAATGCACTTCGGCAGAAGGGTTCTCCTTCATATCTTTCGATCCGGCACAGCCCGAAAGATTCACCAGGGCAACCAGACCGACAACGGCCAGGAAAATGCGCATTCCTGTCTCCTTTTACATGGAACCGAGCAACCGCCCCAGATTCTCCAGGAAGCGCTTGCGGAGTTCATCATCGCTCAATTTCGGCGCGACGTTACGTTGCGCCGTCTTCATGTCAACATGTTGTGAAGATGGAGATTGCGGCTCCTCAGCCTCAACATCCTCCTCGTTGGTTGCGGCCGTGCCCCCCTTATGTGAGGTCACCGCATCAGATTCCGTGTCGACATCGTCTTCGAATTCGATCTCAATAGTCTCTGCCGCTTCTTCGACTTCTTCGACTTCTTCGACTTCTTCGACTTCTTCGACTTCTTCGACTTCTTCGACTTCTTCGACTTCTTCGACTTCTTCGACTTCTTCGACTTCTTCTGACCCGGAAGCTGCCTCGACGTCCCCCTCAAACCCATCGGGCTCCCCAGTTGAAAAACCACTGTGGCCGTCACGTAAAGGAAGTTCCTGCCAGAGAGATTCTCGTTCTTCCTCCATGAGTTCCAGAAAATCGGTATTATTGAGCAAAAAACCCATTGATTCGAGGAAATTCTGCCCCGATTCAATTATTTTCGGAACTGACTTCTGGGCGACCTTCGCTTCCTCGAAATAATAGACCACCCGATCGTCGGACTTGAGATGCAACCCGATGACGCCACAAAATTGATCTCCCTCGGCGAAAATCAGCAGGCAGGCTGCAGACTCCTGGGCAGAAAACCCTGGCAAAGCAACCTGGACATCTGCCATCGAGCACTCGAGATACTTCACTGCCTTCGCAGGAATTTCGAGACGGGTGATGTCCTTTTGCCATTGATACATGAGAGATAACCTCTCAGCTGAGGTCCTGGAACGAAGTCAATTGCTTGAAATGACGAAAGCGCTCTTCGACAGCCCCGAAGGACAGGGTGCGCAGCCGGTCGAGACTGAACTGCTCAACGTTATAGGAAGCCATAACGCTGCCGAAAACGATCGCCCTGCGCAACGTCTCCTGATCGTGTCTCCCCGACGCGGCAATATGCCCCATCAAGCCTCCGGCGAATGTGTCGCCAGCGCCCGTCGGATCAAAAACCGATTCGAGCGGATACGCGGGGAGTGAGAAGATCGTCCCCTCGCAGAACATCAGGACTCCGTACTCGCCCCGCTTGACCACCAGAATCTTAGGTCCCATGTCCATGATTTTCTGGGCTGCCTTGACCAGGTTGGCCTCCTCGGCCAACTGACGGGTCTCGCTTTCGTTGATCACCAGCATGTCGACATGGGCGAGCGTTTTAACCAGGGGCTCGCGCTTGCCGGCGATCCAGAAGTTCATAGTATCACAGGCGACAAGCTTCGGGCTTTTGACCTGGCTCAGGACCTCGAGTTGGAGTTCCGGGTCGATGTTGCCGAGAAAAACGTAGTCGGCGTCACAGTACTTTTCCGGAAGTTGCGGGTGGAACGACTCGAACACGTTCAACTGGGTATCCAGCGTGTGCGCTTCGTTGAGATCGTAATCGTAACGTCCCTGCCAGCGGAATGTCAGCCCCTCAGCTTTCTGAAGGCCCTCAAGATCGATGCTCCGCCCGCGCAGAAACTCGAGGTGGGCTTGCGGAAAATCCTGACCGACAACAGCCACCAATTGAACATCAGTGAAGAAACTTGCCGAGGTCGAAAAATATGTTCCCGATCCACCCAGGGCTTCGTCGGCCTTGCCGAATGGGGTCTCCACCGAGTCGAGCGCAACGGATCCGACAACCAGTACTCCCATGATTCCTCCTAGCAATACGGCAGCTTAACACAGAAGACTCTGTGTCATGGCCAAGAAAAACAATCGAAACGTGTCCCTAACCTTGCCCGAGGTAACGGCCCATGATCAGATCCAGCCGGCAACGTGTCGCTTCGGGAACCAGATCGGTCGGGGTCATAATGGCATTCTCCAGTGCGCTGCCGCAGTGACAGCCCGCATCGACGGTGGCCTGGCGTGCAACGGCCTTGATGACAGCGCGCGCCGTCTCGACGTTCTGTTTGAGAATGGCTATGACCGATTCGACCGTGACGTCGTCGTGTTCAGCATGCCAGCAGTCATAATCGGTAGCCAGGGCGAGCGTGGCGTAGCACATCTCGGCCTCCCGGGCCAGGCGCGCTTCGGGGAGATTGGTCATACCGATCACGTCGACCCCCCAGGAGCGGAAGATGTTCGACTCGGCGCGGGTCGAAAAGTTGGGCCCCTCGATGCAGATGTAGGTTCCACCCCGGTGGACTGTCGCTCCGACCTCGCGGACTCCCGCTTCGAGCAGATCCGCCAACTGGGCGCAGACCGGATCGGCGAAGGCGATATGGCCGACCACGCCGTCCCCGAAAAAAGTGGAAGCGCGCTTCCCCTGGGTTCGGTCGAAGAACTGGTCGGGGATCACGATATGACCGGGAACAATCGATTCCTTCATGCTCCCTACCGCCGACACGGAGATGATCCGGTTCACGCCGAGTTTTTTCATCCCGTAGATGTTGGCTCGATAATTGACTTCCGAGGGGAGGAAGCGATGACCGCGGCCATGCCGCGGAAGGAAGACCATCGTGACCCCGTCTAGGGTGCCGCAGATATACGTATCGGACGGATCACCGAAGGGCGTCCGTACACGCTCTTCGCGAATCTCTGTCAGCCCCTCGATGTCATAGAGGCCGCTGCCGCCGATTACCCCGATTGCCATCTCGCCCATCTCGTACTCCTTGCAAAGGATTTCACCTGTCTATCGTTTCACGGCGTCAAGACGCCCCTTGAGCTGGCCACAGGCAGCGGATATGTCCTGCCCCTTGCTCGCCCGGCGGATCGTCACGATCTGACGGTCC
The DNA here is from genome assembly GCA_003246035.1 of Desulfuromonadaceae bacterium. The sequence goes on from QKBP01000091.1 coordinate 4,694, forward strand.
AGAAGATAACTTTGAAAGGCATTCACCTGCTCCTCACGCGGGGCCCTGAAGTCGGAGCCCTCGTGCTCGTTGTAAGGGATCAGGTTGACTTTCGCCTTCACTCCATGCAGCAGCTTTACCAGCCGTCGTGCATCGGCCAAACCATCGTTCACGTCTCGGATCAGGATATATTCGAACGTGATGCGCTGCCGAGGTTTGAGCGGATACTCCCGGCAGGCCTGTATCAACTCGGCGAGTGGATAGCGCCGATTAATCGGCATCAGTACGTCACGAACCTCGTTGCTCGTGGCATTGAGCGACACCGCCAGTCCGACTTCGATCTGCTCTCCCAGTTCGCGCATCTGCGGGACCAGCCCGCTGGTCGACAAGGTCACGCGGCGCGGTCCGAAATCGAGCCCCGGGTTGAGGTAGAGAATCTTCAGTGCCTTGACAACATTCTCCAGGTTGTGAAGCGGCTCCCCCATTCCCATCAGTACGATGTTCTGAATCGGCCCGTCGAGTTCGGCCCCCATCACCTGGTTGACGATCTCCCCCGGGAGGAGGTTGCGCGTCAACCCGAAATGCCCCGTCAGGCAAAACGAGCACTGCATGGCACAGCCCACCTGGGTCGACACGCAGAGAGTCGCCCGCCCGCCTTCCATCGGAATACGCACCGACTCGACCGATTCACCGTCCTCGAGACGAAACAGGTACTTGCGGGTTCCGTCCCGGGAGGTCTCGATAGCCTCGGGCGTCCAGGACGAAATGCGGTAGCGCTGATTCAGTTCGCCGCGCAGCTCCTTGGAGAGATCGGTCATGGCCTCGAAAGTACGGGCCTTGCGCACGTACAGCCACTGCATCACCTGGCGGGCGCGAAAACTCTCTTTTCCCAGGCCCTTGAGGTCGGCCGTGAGCTCCTCAAGGGTCAGGTTCTTGATATCGATACGTGAAATCTCTGTCATAGCGCCTGACCATCGTTTCTACAATCGCGTGATACTATCCCAAAGCCCTTGATATTTCAAGCAATGGCGGAAAATGAAAAGGCCGGAGACATGCTCCGGCCTTTCAAAAAACACCTAGGTGGGCTTCGATCAGACCAGCAGCTCCAGCCCGTTGAAAAAGTAGCCCAGCTCGAAGGCAGCGGTTTCGGGTGCATCAGAACCGTGCGTCGCGTTCTCGCCGATCGAGCTGCCGAACTCCTTGCGCAGAGTCCCATCAGCGGCCTCGGCAGGATTGGTCGCACCCATCAGATCACGCCACTTGACGATCGCATTGTCGGCCTCAAGTGCCATGACAACACACGGACCGCTGCTCATGAAATCGGTCAGCTCGCCGAAAAAAGGGCGTTCCTTGTGAACGTAGTAGAAACCTTCGGCTTCCACCTTGCTCATGTAAAGTTTCTTAAGGCCAATGACCTTGAAGCCCTCGGCGTAGATGCGAGCCAAGATCTTCCCGGCATTGCCGGCCGCAAAGGCATCCGGCTTGATAATGGCGAACGTTCTTTCGACAGCCATCTGTTCCTCCTCTATGAATCTCTAGACTTTTGTATTCCAGGGTAAACGTGGCGCTTTTTACCACCCGTCCCGAGGCTTGTCAAGCGCAATTGGCCGCCCGCCGCAGCAGTTTCCCCCTTGGCAGCGGATCAGGTGCAGGGTAACATGCGCTCCATGAGACGCCAGATTCTTCTAATCGCACTGATGACGTTTTCCCTCTCGGCCCAGGTATCCGGCTGGTATCCCCGTGACGACAGCGAGCGGACCCTCGAAGGGAAGGGGCCGGCCCCGGTCATCGACAGTAACCGAACCTATTATGTCGGTGACGGCGACACCCTCATCCAACTCACCCGGGCTTTCGGACTTGGATTCCAGAACGTCGCCCGGGCCAACCCAGGAGTCGACCCGTGGATTCCCCGTCCCGGAACAGCGATCGTCCTCCCTTACGCGACCGTGCTGCCACGAGCACTGAAACCCGGCATCACGATCAACCTTGGGGATTTCAAGCTCTACCTGCTCGAACTTTACGAGGGTATCCCGTCAGTGCGCATCTACCCGGTCGGCATCGGAGTTGATGGATGGGAGACCCCGCTCGGGGAATTCGCCGTTCTGAACAAAGCCGTCAGGCCGACGTGGAGCGTACCGGAGGCAATTCGCGCTGAAGACCCTTCCCTTCCCCGCTTCGTCCCCCCCGGGCCGGATAACCCGCTCGGCGACTACTGGCTCGCTTTCAGCCAGGAGCGACACGGCATCCATGGGACCAACGAACCCTACGGTGTCGGTCGAAGGGTCAGCCACGGTTGCATCCGTCTCTACCCCGAGGACATCAAGGACCTCTTCGGCCGGGTCAACCGTGGCACCCCGGTCAACGTGATTTACGAGCCGGTCAAACTCGGGATGCGCAACGGGAAGGTCCTGCTCGAGGTCCATGACGACTATCTCGGAACGGCGCCATCCATCGACGACCTGATCCGCGAACGCTGTGACGAAATAGGCTGTTACGACAACATGAACCGTGCCCAAATCCGTATCGCCGAAACCCAACGTCTCGGTTATCCGGTCAGCATCTCCGCCCCCGCAGACCGCCTCGCCCTCCAGACCGAACCCTGACCCCGAAACGACGACAGGCGGGCCCGCGGGCCCGCCTGTCGCAACTGATATGGAGCTGTAACTTACTTCTTGACCGAGGTCTCGAAAGCGCGCTCGCACTTCATTGCGGCGTCTTCACAACGCTGGGCAGCAGCCTCGGCACGGTCGGCAGCAGCCGCGGCACGACTGGCAGAGGCTTCGGCGCGGTCGGCATCGGACTGGGCGCTCTTGCCGGCAGCGATAGCCTGCTCCATCAGAGCCTTGTCACTTTGCGAAAGGGGCGGTGTGCACCCTGCAACCATTACCAGCATACCCACCACAACAAGAATCACGTGCAGACGTTTCATTGGTCATCCTCCTCAAAGTTAAGGCCCGTAGGCCATTTCGTATGCCACAAAGTTATCCGATTATGACACACTCACTCGTAAAATCCAGCAAAACTTTAACGTCTAACCTTTCAGCGCCAGCAGTTCCGGAAGCATCTCTCGAAGCGCCCGCCCCCGGTGACTGATACGGTTTTTAATCTCGAGGGAGAGTTCAGCCATAGTGCAGTCGTGTTCGGGAAGAAAAAAAAGCGGGTCATAGCCGAAACCGCCCTCACCGGACGGTGCAGAAAGAATCATCCCGTCGACCCGGCCGTCAACCTCGTGCAGGACCTTCTCGGGATCCGCCAGGACCATCGCACACTGGAACGCGGCCTGTCGTTCAATCTCAGGGACACCCGCAAGGTCATTCAGCAGCCTGGCGTTGTTGTCGGCATCCGACGCCCCGGCCCCCGCATAACGGGCCGAGTAGACGCCCGGGCGGCCACCCAGGGCCGTGACCTCGAGGCCCGAATCGTCAGCCAGCGTCATCCGGCCGCTGGCCCGGGCAATCTGCACAGCCTTTTTACGGGCGTTGTCCAGAAAGGTCTCGCCGTCTTCGACAACCTCGGGGAGCTCGGGAAAATCGTCGAGTCCGCGCACCTCGATTGCACTCTCGGCAAGCAGGCGGCGGATCTCCCTCAACTTGCCGGCGTTGCGCGTCGCAACCAGCAGCTCCATCAGCCCTTCTCCAGGGCCGTTCGCTGCAGGCGTGCAAGCTCGGCGCAACCGTGCAGAGCGAGGCCGCGCAGGGCATCGAGCTCGGCGACGGTGAACGGTTCTTCTTCGGCTGTCCCCTGAACCTCGACGAAGCGCCCATCGCCGGTAACCACGAAATTCATATCGACCTCCGCGGACGAATCCTCAGGATAATTGAGATCGAGACAGGGATGCCCGGAGACGATCCCGACACTCACCGCCGAGACGGAATCGGACAGGGGAGATCGGCTCAGGCTGCCGGAATCCAGCAGTGTAGCGACCGCATCGGCAAGGGCGACGTAAGCGCCGGTAATGGCCGCCGTGCGCGTACCGCCATCGGCCTGGAGGACGTCGCAGTCGATGAGGATGCTCCGCTCCCCCAGAGCCGCAAGGTCGGTCACGGCCCGCAGGGAACGGCCGATCAGTCGTTGGATCTCGTGGGTCCGTCCGCCGATCTTGCCGCGTGTCGCCTCACGGGCGGAACGGGTATGGGTCGATCGGGGGAGCATGGCGTATTCGGCCGTTACCCAGCCTTTTCCCTGACCGCGCAGGAACGGGGGGACCGTTTCTTCGACACTGGCCGTGCACAGCACACGTGTCTCTCCGAAAGAGACCAGCACCGAACCTTCGGCATAGCGGGTAAAACCACGAATGAACTCAACCGGACGAAGCTGATCACAGCGACGTCCATCCTCGCGCAGGAACTCTGCAGCACTCATCGTCCTTTGGCTCCCCCCAGGTCGGCATATCCCTTGAGTCCACTGAAGATCGCCTGAACCATGCGCTCCTGACTCTGCACATCGAGCATCTGGGCCAGGTCGTCAGGATTGCTCATGTAACCGACTTCGACCAGGACGGTCGGGAGATCACCGCGCCCGAGTGGAAAGAGTGGTGACTCCTGAATTCCAGTAACGTTGAAACCGGCCCTCGACAGCGCTTTCTGCAGACTCGCGGCGAGACGGCGGCTCTCGTTCGGGCGGGGCGGTTCGGTCACCGCCGGAGCAGCCGCCCCGTCTGCGGGAGAACCTTCCGCAACCGCGGTTTCAGACGCATCCGGACGGATCAGCAGCGTGATCCCCTTGTACTGGGGGCTGAACGATCCCTGGGCGTGAAAAAGCAGGAAGGCGTCGACATCTTCGTGGAGGGCCGGCTTGAGGCGTTGCTCCGCGGTCAGGCCGTAATCGCCGTCACGACTGAGGTAGACGGGGATGCCGAGCTGCATCTTGAGCAGCTTCTCGAGACGCGCGGCCAGGGCGAAGTTGACGTCCTTCTCTTTAATCCCCCGGGCCCCGAGCACCCCGACATCCTCGCCGCCATGACCGGGATCGATCGCCACCGCACGGAGCTGGTTGCCGCTCGGCGAGGCTTTGCGTCGCAGCAGGAAGGAAAAGAGGCGGTCCATCGCCCCTTCCTTGTGCGCCGTCTGGGTTCGCGGCGGATTCAGGTTGCGATAGACGATGCGCTCACCGAGCAGTTCGGGGAGGTGGTGGGTCAGAAAGTCTTCCGGGATGCGCAGGCGTCCGTCGACGAAACGTGCCGGGTACTTGAGAGGGACGAAACGTTCCCCGCGGCGGATGTAACGCCCACCGGGAAAGAACACCGCGTCACCGGAAGGTGTCGGGAGATGGTAGAGGTGTTCGACGGAATCCCAGCGCCCCTTGATCTCAAGATAATCGAGCACGTCATTCAGTGCGATGTAGGGGACGCCGTCGAGGTTGTAGACATCCTCGATGCGCATCACCGGGTCACCCTCGCGGGCAACTTCGACCACGGCGAGTGCGGGCCGGGCAATCAGCCCCAGCAGCAACAGGAGCAGCAATCGTTTCATGGAACCTTCCGGAAAAAAGGGTCAAGCACAAGGACGGCAAAGATTCGCTACGGCAGAGTTTTATACCCTTTGCGTGGCCCGCCTGTCAATCAGTCGCCGGAATCGTTTTCGTCGGCCAGCAGCGGGGAGCCGACCATCTTCGGCAACCCGAGAATCTCGAGCAGACGCCGCGTGAGTTCGCTGACCAGGTCACACAGCGCCCGACGATCCTGCGGGAGGTCAACCACCTGCCCGCCGGCGATCAGGCCGTGCCCCCCCGCGGTCCCCAGACCCGCGAGCAGTTTCTGTGCGGCGAGGCCGGCCCTCAGGGTGTGATCCCGGGTCCGCAGCGACACGACACCGTCCCCCTTGAAGCGTGCGACGCCGAGCACGGTGTCGACACCTTCGACACGCAGGAGAAAATCGGCCATCTCGGAGACCATGTCCGGGTTGTCGACATCGTAAAGATTGAAGACCAGGGCGCGGTCGTAGACCAGCGCGTTCGAGAGAGCCGCACCGAAGATCCGGAAATACTCTTGCGGAGCCTGGGGATGGGTGATCTCGTAGAGGATGCGGTTGTTGGCCAGTGGTACCAGGGCCAGATACGCCTGACGGTCGGCCCGGACCCACTCGCGGCCAAGATCCTGGGTTTCGGACTTGATCGCATAGAAGAGAACCGTTGCCAGGCGCGTAGCCAGGTAAACCCCCTGACAGACCAGATATTCGTAGAGGATGGTTGCCGAGGCTCCGTACCCTTCACGCACATCGATCCAGCGCGCCTTGCGGGTCAGCGGCTTGAGGGGGTGGTGGTCGATGACCACATGCACCTCGCGCCCTTCGGGAAAAGCATTGTTGCCGGTGCCGGGCTGTGTGTCGACCATGCAGACGACCGGGAACTCGTCGAGATCGAGTCCCTCGAGCGGAACCGCTTCGATCTCCAGCGTCTCGACCATGCAGCGGTTTTCGCTCCGCCCGATCTTCCCCCCGAAGGCGATCACACTCTCGACGCCGAGTTTGACCAGCAGCAGATGACGCAAGGCCGTCGCCGCGGCCAACGAATCGGGATCGGGGTTGTTATGGGTGACGATCAACACCCCCCCCTTGCCCCGGATCCACTCGATCATGGCCGATGAGAAAAGGCGGCTGCGACCGAGATCGAGTCGGTTATTCATCTCCCCTCCTTCAAACAGGCAAGCACGAGATCGACCGCCTGCTCGGCAGTCTCGGCACGGCGCAGACCATCAAGGGTCCATGGCGAGCGGAGCCCGACCACCGGTTTCCCGAGCTTGAGTGAAACGGCTACCTCGGATAAGGTACCATATTCCCCTTCGACCGCGATCAACCCGCATGCCGCATGCGCGATCAGCACGTTGCGGGCATGGCCGAGATTGGTCGGGATCGCATACGTCAGGTAGGGGTTGCCGCTCTCCGCCGCGGGCCCCGGGAGCAGACCGATAACCGTCCCGCCCGCCTCGTGGCAGCCCTGGCTCGCCGCCTGCATGACCCCGCCGAGTCCTCCGCAGACCACGCTGTATCCCTTCCGGGCAAGCAGGGTTCCGACCTCGTGGGCCAGTCTGTACCCAAGCTCGGACGGAGAAGCCGAGCCGATCAGGCCGATCAGCGGGTGCGCCATACTTGTACCCTCCTATCCCTCGAGTCGACGACGAAAGCGCTTGAGAAGCAGGCTGTTGGTGACCACCGACACGCTCGAGAAAGCCATTGCCAGGCCGGCGTACTCAGGCTTCAGTGAAAGACCCCACAACGGATAGAACAGACCGGCCGCCAGAGGGATGCCGACCACATTGTAGAAGAACGCCCAGAACAGGTTCTGGCGAATTTTACCCAGGGTGGCCCGACCGAGCATGATGCCCCGCCGGACATCGCTGAGCTCCCCGCGGACGAGCACCAGGTCACCGGTCTCCTTGGCAACGTCCGTCCCGGTCCCGACGGCGATCCCCACGTCCGCCTGGGCGAGCGCCGGCGCATCGTTGATCCCGTCACCGACCATAGCCACCAAGCGTCCCTGGCTCTGAAGCCGCTCAATCAGCGACTGCTTTTCACCGGGGAGAACCTGGGCATGCACCGTGTCGATCCCTATCCGACGGGCGATGGCCCGTGCCGACGATTCGCGGTCGCCGGTCAACATGGCCGTCTCTACCCCGAGGCGACGCAATGCCGCGATCGTCTCGACGGCTTCCTCCTTGAGCGTGTCAGCGAGTGCCAGCAGACCGACGGCGATGCCATTTCGCGCCACCAGCACCAGGGACATCCCCTCGGCCTCGAAACGCTGCAGCGGTTCGGCGAGCGGCGACGTGTCGACACCTTCTCTGTTCAGGTAACTCTCGCTTCCGGTCAACACGTCGTCCCCGCCGATCCGGCAGCGCACCCCTAGCCCCCCCTGCTCCTGAACATCCCGGGGTTCCGGCAATCTCAGCTCGCTTGAACGCG
>QKBP01000012.1 GCA_003246035.1 Desulfuromonadaceae bacterium
CACGCTCAGTAACCTGATGAAGAAGATTTCCACGACCCAGGACACGATCGTGCAGAATCTCAAATAGCCTCGGCCCACCATGCGACCCCAGAGGACGCCCCGCTAAGCGGATCGCCGCCAGGGTCTCCCCCGCCAGCCGCCGAGGCTGTCCATACCCCCCCTGAAATCGGTCGCCGCTTCCGGCGGTGCCGATGACGTCCACATGCAGAGCCACCGCAGAGGTGCGGAGCGAACAGGACCCCTTCCTGACACGACGAGGGAGAGTTCAGCTGATGATCCGCCGCACCATCAGGGCGATGGCCAGGGGGATGAGGAGCGCGGTAGCGAGGGCGAGGTAGAGGACGCTCCACCACAGCTCGGCGCTCCAGAGCTGCAGGGCACAGGCGCGCACCAGCGCGACCAGGTGGGTGAGCGGCAGGCACCAGGCGACCTTCTGTGCCCAGGCCGGCAGGTTGGCGAGCGGGAAGAAGGTGCCGCTGAACAGGAACATCGGGGTGATGCCGAGAAAGACCGGCAGGTTGAAGGTTTCGATCCCCGGGACCAGGCCGGTGAAGACCATCCCGAAGGCGGCGAAGAACAGCCCGCCCAGCAGCGCCAGCAGCGGCAGCAGCAGGGTGCCGGGGTAGTCGAACAGCCCGAACAGGGTGATCACCGCGGTCATCAGCACGGTGGCGATCAGCGCCTTGGTCGCCGCCCAGAGCATCTCGCCGAGGATGATCTCCTCGAGGTTGAGCGGGGTGGCGAGCAGCGCGTCGTAGGTCTTCTGGTAGTACATGCGCACGAAGCTGTTGTAGGTGGTCTCGAAGAAGGCGTTGTACATGATCGCCACCGAGACCAGCGCCGGGGCGATGAAGGTGGTGTAGGGGACGCTCTCCCCTGCGAGCTCGACGGTCCCGACCATCACCGCCAGGCCGAGGCCGAAGGCGAGGATGTAGAACAGCGGCTCGAGCAGCGGCGGGATGAAGGAGATCTTCCAGTTCTGGCGGTAGACGCTGAAGTTGCGCTGCCAGACCCGCAGGGTGCGGTAGCTGAACTGTGCGGGGCGGGGCCATCTCATTCGCGCAGCTCCCTCCCGGTCAGCCTCAGGAAGAGGTCCTCGAGGGTCGCCGGGCGCAGGGTGCACCCCTCGGCGCGGACCTCGCGGGTCAGCTTCATGAACAGCGCGTCGCCGTTCTCCAGATGCACCAGCAGCCGGTTGCCGAGGTCCTCGAAGTCGCACCCCTCGCGGGCGAGGAACGCGCGCACCGCCGCGTCCGGGTCGGCGACCTCGAGCACCGACGCGCCGACCCGCTCGCGCACCAGCTCGGCCGGGCGCCCCTCGACCAGGATCCGCCCGTGGTCGACGATCACCAGCCGGTCGCACAGGCGCGCGGCCTCCTCCATGTAGTGGGTGGTGAGCAGGATGGTCAGGCCGCGGGCCTTGAGCTGCACCAGGCGGTCCCACAGCACCTGGCGGCTCTGCGGGTCGAGGCCGGTGGTCGGCTCGTCGAGGATCAGCAGGTCGGGGTCGTTGACCAGGGCGCGGGCGAGCATCAGGCGGCGCTTGAGCCCCCCGGAGAGGATGCGGATGCTGTCCTTGGCGCGCCCCTCGAGGGCGAAGAAGCGCAGCAGCTCGTCGGCGCGCGCCTCGGCCTGTTTGCGCGGGATGTCGAAGTAGCGGGCGAAGCCGACCAGGTTCTGGCGCACCGAGAGGTCGGGGTCGAGGGAGTCCTCCTGCTGGCAGATCCCGATGCGCCGCTTGATGGTGCGGATGTCGCGGTCGAGGTCGAGGCCGAAGAGCTCGAGGCGCCCCCCGTCGCGCGGGGTGTAGCCGTAGAGCATGGCGATGGTGGTGGTCTTGCCGGCGCCGTTGGGGCCGAGCAGGCCGAAGCACTCCCCCCTGGTCACGGCGAAGGAGATGCCGTCGACGGCGGTGAGGGGCCCGAAGCGCTTGTGCAGGTTGTCGACGTTGAGAATGGTCATGGATTTCGTGTCTCGGGGCGCAGAGGTCGCCTCGAAATTCTACGCCCCCGGCACGCGGAACACAAGTGGTGTCGCCGGGTTACGAAAAGAAGGAATAATTAATTGCAAAGCGCCCTGCGTACCCCTTCCCTTGGGCGTCGATACGGGGTAAGATGCCCGCCGTTTTGCCGGCCCCGACTCTTGGCGTGCGGCACCCGACTCGACTCTATCCAGGAGGACCGCCCATGGCTACCCGTCAGCTCTCCGCCGGCGACAAGATCGACGCCCGCTGCAGCAAGTGCGGCGGTACCACCCGCCACATCATCCTCGCAATCTCCGGCCAGACCCCCAACCGGGTCCGCTGCGATTTGTGCGACCGCGAGCACAACTACTACCCCCCCCGCAGCGAGCGGATCCGCACGCCGCGCACCCCGGCGGCGCGAGCGCCAGGGCGCCGCACCAAGGACCCGCGCGAGGCCGAACGCCAGAAGTGGCAGGAGCTCAACCCCGAGCTCGGCAGCGGCACCCTGTTCCCCTACGCCATGGACGGCCGCTTCCCGCTGGCCAGCCGGGTCGCCCACCCGACCTTCGGGATCGGGGTGGTGGTCGGCCTCCCCGGCCCGCACAAGGTGGAGATCCTCTTCAAGGAGGGGAAGAAGGTGCTGCGCTGCGCCTGAACCCGCCGCGCTAATACGAACGCAAAAAGGGACCGACACGCTGTCGGTCCCTTTTGTTTTTCCACTTCGCCAGGCGCATGAAGCACCGCCGATGGCGGGTTGGCATGCGCCGCTACAGGATCGCCACCAGCTCCAGCGCGAAGGTCAGGTCCTCCCCGGCGAGCGGGTGGTTGGCGTCGACCGTCACGTCGCTGTCGGTGACGTCGACCACGGTCACCACCGTCCCCTCGCCGTCGTCGCCGACCAGCTCGAGGTCGTCCCCTTCGGCCGGCTCGACGTCGCCGGGGAACTGGTCACGGGGGATGCTGAACACCAGCTCCTCGTCGTACTCGCCGCAGGCGTCGGCGGCCGTCAGGGTGACGGTCTTCTTCTCGCCCGGGGCCATGCCGACCAGCGCCTCTTCCACGCCGGGGAAGAACTCGTCGCTGCCGATGGTCAGCTCCATCGGACCCGGCTCGGGGGAGCAGCCGCACCCCTCGTCGTCGCAGCAGTTGTCGTCGTCGCAGCCCTCGACCTCGTAGGTGGTGTCGAACACGGTGCCGTCGGCGAGGGTGCCGTTGAAGTTGAACTGAACGCGGTCGCCCGCTTTTGCCTGTGCCATGGATGTTTCCTTCCTTCTGTGTTAATGGCGATGTTTTCGCCCGGTTATCGATGAGTCCGCGCTGA
>QKBP01000004.1 GCA_003246035.1 Desulfuromonadaceae bacterium
GCGGTTCGACTGTGGTGCGAAAAGCGCTGCCAGATCATGAAACACCGTAAAAAGGCATTAAAGCGTGTGCTGGTGGTGGGGGCAGGCGCGACCGGGCAGACGATTGTCCGGGAGATACGTCAGTGCACCCGCCTCAACCAGAAGGTTGTCGGTTTCATCGATGATGACCCCCTTCGCCAGGATCAGAGTTTCCAGGGGGTCCCGGTCGTGGGGACCCAAAGGGATCTCGAGCGTATCTGCGGCAACTACAACATCAACACGGTGATTGTGGCCCACAACGCGCTCTGTCCACGCGAACTCAAGGAGATCGTCGAGCGGTGCAGGAATTCCCGCGTGCAGGTCAAAATCCTCCCCGCCATGGGCGAAATCCTCAATGGCAATGTCAGCGTCAAGAAGATCCGGGACGTGCAGATCGAAGATCTCCTGGGGCGTGCTCCCATCGGCCTTGAGGCCCGGGATGTCCAAACACTCGTACAGGGGAAATGCGTGCTGATCAGCGGCGCCGGCGGAAGTATCGGGGGAGAGATCTGCCGGCAGCTCGTACCGCTTCAACCGGCGCAGTTGATCCTCTTCGATCATGGCGAAACCTCGCTGTTTTATATCGAGCGTGAGCTGCGACGCCTCGACCCGCATCTACGGCTGCAGGCCGTGCTCGGAGACGTGCGCGACGAACGCCTCGTCCGGCGGGTCTTCGCCGAGCATGCACCCGCCGTGGTCTTTCACGCCGCAGCCTATAAACATGTCGGCATGTCAGAAAAGAACCCGGCCCAGGCCGTCCAGAACAACGTGTTCGGTACCGTGAATCTGGCCAGGGCCTCCGGCGCGTACGGCGCGCAGACCTTCGTCCTCGTCTCGACGGACAAAGCGGTCAATCCGACCAACATCATGGGTGCAAGCAAACGCTGTGCGGAACAGGTGGTCCAGTATTTCAGCCGTCGGAACACCGTCCGTTACGTTACCGTCCGCTTCGGCAACGTGCTGGGAAGCAACGGCAGTGTGGTCGAGGTGTTCAGGGAGCAGATCGCGGCTGGCGGTCCCGTCACCGTTACCCATCCCGAGGTGACACGTTTCTTCATGACGATCCCCGAGGCCGTCAACCTGGTTTTGCATGCCGGACTGATCGGGGAAAAGGGACACACCTATCTGCTTGACATGGGGGAGTCGGTCAAAATTCTCAAGCTGGCCGAAGAGATGATTCGTCTCTCGGGCCTGAGACCGTATGACGATATCGACATCGTGTACAGCGGCCTTGGGCAAGGCGAAAAACTCTACGAGGAACTCCTGCTGTCGGGTGAGGGGATAACCCCTACCCGCCATGAGAAGATCTGGGCAGCCCGTCAGGGTCGTGTCGATGATGCCGTATTGGAGCAGGCGCTGCGCGAATTCGAAAGCAGCATCGAGAGGGAAGACGAGTCGAAGCTGCGTGCAACGCTGAAACGTCTCGTCCCGGAGTTTCTGGGCGAGGGGGAGGTGACTCCGCTTCGCAAGATGCCGGAGAAGGGAGAGGAGATCATCAGGCCCTTCGTGCCGTCATACCTGAGCGGCTATCCAGCGTCGATGACGTCGACGGTACACCGAGTGTCGCCGGGGAGCTAGATTCGTCACCGCCAGGAGCGGGTCGCATGAAACGATGTCTGAGCGTCCTATCCATCTGCTGTCTACTGCTCGGCACAGCTGCGGCAGAGGAGTTTCAGCACGGAGAGTTCGATCTTCCCGAACTCGCTCTGTTCGAGCACAGGGACCTGTTCATACGGCCTTCACTGACAGTGAGCGAGGAGTATACCGACAATCTCTTCAGGACCACGACGTATCGGAACTGGGATCTGATCACCCGTCTGACGCCCGGATTGCATTTCGGTTTCCCGTGGACGCGCCAGAACGCCCCCTTTCTGGACGTGTCGAACCGTATCCCCGGCGGATTTCGTTATTTCAATCTCGGTCGCCCGGAAAGACGCGTGTTCGAGGGCCACGTCAGCTATCGGAAGCGTTATGACTATTACCGGAACTTTCCGGACGAGGATCGGACCCGGGAGACACTCGAGGGCGTGCTGGTCGCCGAGAACAGAGGACATGGCGGCATCAGGCTGCTGGGGTCCCGCGTAAAGGGGTTCGACCCTTTCGGGACCGGGGCAACGCGGGTCCAGGACGAATATGAAGGGGTTGCAGCCGCCGTGCATGCCGAGTACCGCTCACCGGAGAGGTTCTCTCTGCGAGCCCACGGTGTCGCTTACTCGCTCGAATACGACGACCCGGCTCGAGACTCCCGTAACCGGGATGATCAGGTCTGGGGCGCGGGGGTCATGTACCGGATCAGCGGAAAGGTTCGGGCAACGCTCGATTACCGACACAACGACATCGACTATACCGTCGCTACGGCCAACAACAGCAGTCAGGATCTCGTCACTGCAGGGCTGGACTGGCGGATGACAAGCAAGGCCTGGGGAGGAGTCAGGGCTGGGAACGAGACGCGGGAGAGTTCGGGGTTGGAGCAGGACCTGTTTGTCTACGATGCCCTGCTCAGTTATCAGCTGACCCCCAAGCTGCGTCTCCACCTCAAATCGAGTCGAGGGTCAGAAGAGACGGATATTGCCGGAACCCGGAGTCTCAAGGTGCAGGATCACAGTCTCAAGGGGTTTTACCAGATGTCAAAACGCGTGGCTCTTCAGGTCGTCACGCGCTACCGGGAGCGCGACTACGCCGGATTGTTTGCCTCAGGCGGCGTCGTCGATGTACGTCATGATCGCCTGTACGATGTTTCCACCGGGATCCATTGGTCTCTCCGGCAGTGGCTCGAGATGCGTCTGAGCTATTTCTTCGAAATGAGGGATTCAAATTTTGAGGATTACGACTATTGGGCCAACCGTTGGTTTGCCGAAATCAGAGCGGCCCTTTAAGGGTGCATCTGGGCAGGAAGGACAGAGGATGAAATTGATCGCGAGAAGCTGCGTGGGGTTCGTGTTGGCGCTGCTGGCCGTTCATACAGTTCCCGCGTCGAGCGATTATCTTGTCGGGGCCGAGGACGTCTTGAGTATTTCGGTCTACGAACATCCCGATCTCCAGACGTTGGCGCGGGTCGAAAACGACGGAACCATCCAGTTCCCTCTCGTGGGAGAGGTTTCGGTCGAAGGGAAAGCGGCTGCGCAGATCTCCCGTGATATTGAGCGGAAATTGGCCGACGGCTTTTTGGTCGAACCCCACGTGACGGTCTTTGTCCAGGAATTCAAGAGCAGAACGGTGGTGGTCATGGGGCAGGTCAGGCGCCCGGGGATGTACGAACTGAGTGGTCCGTTGACCGTGGTGGAAGCGGTCTCGAAGGCCGGAGGATTCACGGACATCGCTGCACAGCGCAGCGTGAAAATCCTTCGAAATCAAGATGGGGTTGAACGCTCCCTGGGAAATGTCGACATGTCGACGGAGGTCCTGCCCGACGATGTCATCGTCGTCCCGGAAAGCCTCTTTTAGACTCTGACGTTTCACCGCCATGCTCGCCAGGATGGAGGTACCTATGCAGCACAACACTCGAGGTCGACATCTCAAGGATTCTCTGGCCGTTCTCTCCCGTCGCAGGGTATGGGCCCTTGGGGTCGGGTTCGTCGTCTTTGCCCTGGTCGTTCTGATCACCCTCCTGACGCCGAACCGTTTCCAGGGGAGCGCTAAGATTCTGGTCGAAAAAGCTCTCCCGGACGATCTGGTCAGGCAGAGTCGCACGGTGCTGCGCGATCCCGCCTTTTTGGAGACGCAGGTGCAACTCATCAAGAGCATTGCCGTGGCTGAACGGGTCGTCGAGAGCCTTCAGGTGGATCCAGAGACGGCGCCACTGCTCGAACAAGCGGCCACGGAGGGGGTGGCGAGTAAAGCTGGACGGCTGCTCGCGGTGGTCAAACACCTCTTCACCCGCGACGCCCCTAGCGCGGATACCGTCGACCCGGCGGACGACTTTTCGGCACTCGCCGCGAGGCTCAGCGAGGACATCACGGTGCGCGCCCTGCAGGACAGTAACGTGCTGACGATCAATTACCTGTCGAAAAACCCCGAACTCGCGGCGCGCGTTGCCAATACTGTGGCCGACGCCTACGTGGCTGAAACGCAGAATATGCGGGTTAGCGCGGTGCGCCAGGGACTTGAGAGGATGTCCGAGAAGGCGCGTCTCGAAGGCGCTCGACTGGAGGATGCCGAAAAAGAGCTGTACGACTACATGGAAACCCATGGCCTGTTCAGCGCTGAGAATCGCACCGCCATGACCGCTCAGGAGCTTTCGGAGGTTTCAGGATCGCTGATCCGCGCCGAGTTGAAGAGGAAGGAGCTGGAAGTTCTGGTCGGCAAAGTCAGGGAGATGGAGAAAAACGGCGATGAACTCGAATCTCTCGACGTGATCGCCTCGAACCCGACACTACAGCTAATCCGGACACAGATACTGGCCTCCGAAAAGAACATCCTGGAGATGTCCTCGAAGTACGGCCCGAAGCACCCGGTGATGAAGAAAGCCGTCAACGATGTGACCATGCTGCGCTCCCGTAAGGAACACGAAATCCGGCGCATCGTGACTGCGTTGCGCAATGAGTACGACATCGCGCTTCAGAAGGAACGCTCTCTGCGCGCGCGGTTGGAGGAGACCCGGGCTCACACGCTCGACCTGAATGAGAAGTACGTCCGTTACGAGGCGCTGCTGCGCCAGGTCGACACGAACCAGAAGCTGTATGCGGCTCTGCTGCTGCAGATGAAGGAACAGGATGTCACCGCCGAGCACCAGTCGGTCAACGTCTGGGTCATCGAGGCGGCGGTTCCATCTGAGGAGCCGGCTCGTCCCCAGGTCAAACTGAATCTCCTCGTGGGCCTGTTCAGCAGCCTCCTGGCGGGGGTCATGGCGGTCTTCGCACGGGAATATTTCGATTCGACCCTGATTACACCCGACGACCTGGAAGCGCTACTGGAGGAGACTGTTCTGGGTGTCATCCCGGAGGGGAAAGGGAAGGGGGCACGGGCCGAGGCCGTCCTGCTCGAAGAGACCTTTTCGGTGCGCGCCGACAGTTACAAGTCCCTGCGGACGAGTGTTCACCTCGCCGGTCATGGCGAAGCGCCGAGAACGATCCTTGTCACCAGCCCGGGGAGCGGAGAAGGTAAGACGGTGACAGCCCTCAACTTGGCCTACGCCATGGCCCAGGTCAATCTCAAGGTTCTCTTGATCGATGCCGACATGCGTCGCCCAAGTATTCATGAGGCGTTGGGACTGGAGAATTGCGTCGGTCTAAGCAGCTACCTGATGCGTGAATGCGAAATCCGTGATGGGGTTGAACCATCGGTGATCAGCGGGGGCGGTAGCCTGCAGCAAGGTCCTCTGGAAACCCTATACGTCATGACCTCGGGGCCTGTCCCCCCGAACCCCTCGGAGCTTCTGTCCGGCGGACATCTCGATGAGTTGCTGGAGATCCTTTCGAGGAGGTTCGACCGGATCATTTGCGACTCTCCACCGATGATCAGCGTGCCGGACACGCAAATCCTCTGCGGACATTTCAGCGGCACAGTCCTGGTGGTTCGCAGCGATACTACAACGAAAGAGATGGCCAGCCGGGCCGCACGCATGATTCGTGCCGCACGCGGTAACATCCTGGGAAGCGTTCTGAACGGCTACAACCTCAGGGAGGCCAACGCCTATTATGCCAACTACTACCCGAGTACCTACAGGAGTGCTTCCACCGGCGTTGGTGGAAAGAATTCACTGACGACGGCGGGTTGACTGCCGCTTCGGTATCCCTCAGCGCGGCAGCCATCCCCTGCGCAGGAAAAAAGCCTCGAGGCGGGAGATGGCCTCATCGATTCGTTCAAGCGAGTTAGCGTAGGAGAAGCGCAAGTAGCCCTCAGCCCCGGATCCGAAGTCGATACCGGGTGTCACGGCGACTCCGGTCTCTTCGAGGATCTCCCTGGCGAGGGAGAGCGAGTCGCCGCTTATGTGCCGGGCATCGGCCAAGATGTAAAAAGCTCCGTGGGGACGTGTGCGCACCCGTAGCCCCAGTTTTTCGAGAGCCGGAACAATGTGCCTGCGACGCTTATCGTATTCGCGGCGCATGGTTGCAACGTCGTCGCCACAGTCCCGTAAGGCAGCTACTCCCGCGATCTGCACGAAGCTGTTGGCGCTGATCATGAAGTTCTGATGTAGATTCTGTAGGGTACGCACTGCTTCCGGTGGCGTGATGAGGTAGCCGAGCCGCCAACCGGTCATGGCATGGCTCTTGGAAAAACCTCCAAGCACGAAGGCCTTGGTCGTGAACTCCAGAGCCGAGCGCTCTTCACCTTCGTAGGTGAGCCCGTGGTAGATCTCGTCGGATATCAGTGGTATCTCAAGACTTGCGAGTTCCTCGAAACGTTCACGGCCGAGCACGGCCCCGGTCGGGTTCTGGGGAGAGTTGAGCAGAAGCCCCCGAGTCTTCTTCGTCAGGAGAGGGCGGACCTGCTCGGCACGCGGCTGGAAGCCGTCCTCTTCACGGGTAGCCACGAAACGTGGCACCCCTCCGGCAAAGCGGATGAAGTTCGGATAACAGGCATAGCCGGGATTGGTCAGGATGATTTCGTCCCCGTCGTCACACAGGGCAGAGAACAGCAGCAACATCAGGGGGCTGGTCCCCGATGAGACCAGAACCTGTTCCGGAGCTATCTCGACGCCGTAGCGCGCTCGGTAGTGAGCAGCGATTTCGTGGCGCAGTTCCAGCCGGCCGAGCGAGTGCGTGTAGAGGGTCTCTCCACCCTGCATCGCCTGTGTTGCAGCGGCGACGATCGTCTCGGGGGTCGGGAAGTCCGGCTCGCCCAGGCAGAGGTAGATGATCGAACGCCCCTCGGCTTCCAGTGCCTTGGCCCTCTCCATGATCTCCATAGCCAGGAAGGGTGTAATCCCCCGGGCCCGTCGTGAGATTTGGATTTCCGTCATGAAAAAGACTCCTTGCTGCTAACAGGTTGCCCTAGGGTAACTCCGGCAGTTCGTTACGACAAGCGTTAAGCGGTGCTTTCATTCAATGCATCGATTGTCAACGAACCGGCACGGCTTGATGGGGAGTCTTTCGCCACGGGGACGTCGATCATGCCTTGACCTGTGGAACCAGAGCCTTTATTCTGACCGCCCTTGAACCTCCCTGGCGGGGAATCGATCATGAAACATCTCAATCCCGAACGCGAAGAGGCCAGCCTGCTCGCCATGGCCTACCAGCTATGCGCCGCAGCACGTACCGCCCCGAAAGGGAAGGGGAAGGACCTGCTCGTTACCGCGGTCGTCGGTGGTTCTGAAAAACAGCGGCTCGCCGACCGGATGCGACAGATCGCCGAGCGGGACGGGGTCCCCTTTTTCGCGCGCGATGCCGGCAACATCGAGGTGTCGCAACTGGTGGTCTTATGCGGCTCGCGTAAAGAGCCACTGGGACTTCCCCATTGCGGGTACTGTGGCTTCAAGGACTGTGAGGCCCTGGAGCTCGCCGGAGGGACATGCGCGTTTAACAGCTGCGACCTCGGGGTTGCGGTCGGTTCCGCGGTGAGCCGTGCCGCCGACCTGCGCCTCGACAGCCGGATCATGTACAGTGCCGGCAAGGCCGCGATTGAGCTCGGCATCTTCCCGGAGACGGTGACCATGGCGTATGCCATCCCCCTTTCGGTTTCGGCTAAGAGCCCATTCTTCGACAGGGGGTAACCGTTGTCACAGGGGGGATACTGTGATCTGGTCGATGATGACGACCGGGTCATCGGGACGGCCCTGCGACAGGATTGCCACGGCAATCCGGCGCTGATCCATCGCGCTGTACATGTGCTGGTCTTCAACCGTTGTGGCGACCTGCTTCTGCAGAAGCGTGCCGACCACAAGCTGATCCAGCCCGCACGCTGGGACTCCAGTGTCGGTGGACATCTCGAGGTCGGCGAAGGGTACCGGGAAGCCGCACTTCGGGAAACGGCCGAGGAGATCGGGGTGGACCAGGTCCCTCTGACACTGCTATACCGGTCCCGACTTAGAAACGACGTCGAAGCGGAGAATATTGCAACATATTTGGCGTGCCACGATGGCCCCTTTCGTTTCCCGCCGTCGGAGATCAGCGCACTTCGTTTCTGGACGCCTTTCGAAATCGAGGCCGCACTCGGCGGGGGCACGTTGACCCCCAATTTCGAAGACGAATGGCGGATGTTCAAGGAATGGCAGCGCCGCTATGCGTCGCCCTCTGCTAAGCCGCTTGGAGTATGCGCCGGGGATTCTTTCCCCAACTTTTTTGCCGGGTTCATAGAAGAGGATATGCCTTAAAACTAGGCATGTCCTCGGGCAACTGCCCATGCAATGGGCAGCTTGGGACGCCTTCCACCTCAAAAGTCTTGTTGTTACATGAGGTGGGCGGGTGCAACGTTTCGACTTTACGAGCATCTAAGGATTTTTGTCTGCGCTCAAGTTTTTGGCAGAATCCTTGCTGATATAGAGCGTCGTCTTTGTCATCGGTGCCCCCACGGGCCTAAATACGACACCAAATCACGCACACCATGGAGGTTATGGGTATGAGAAAGGTCGAAGCGGTTATCAAACCTTTCAAGCTTGACGAGGTCAAGGAAGCGCTGAATGAAATCGGCGTGCAGGGTCTTACCGTCAGTGAGGTGAAAGGTTTCGGACGCCAGAAAGGCCATTCGGAGCTCTATCGCGGCGCCGAGTACGTGGTCGACTTTATCCCCAAGATCAAGCTCGAAATCATCGTGGCAGACGACATCGTCGCCAAAGTGGTTGAAGTAATTGCCGAGTCCGCCAAGACCGGTCGCATCGGCGATGGGAAGATTTTCGTAACCCCGGTCGATGAGGTTGTGCGTATCCGTACCGGTGAGCGCGGCGAAGAAGCCATTTAATTTCTTAGCCGTTAGCCCGTTTGAAGGCCCGGCAGTTTAAGGGCGTAATGAATAGCTCCACAAAACCCTATAGGGAGGATGGAATGACCCCGAAAGAAGTAATCAAGTTTGCTCAAGACAACGAAATCCAGATGATCGATTTCAAGTTTCTCGATTTCGTTGGCATTTGGCAGCACTTCAGCCAACCGATCTCCGAGCTGAGTGAAGACTCTTTTGAAGAAGGCCTCGGCTTTGACGGCTCTTCGATTCGTGGTTGGCAGCCGATTCACCAGTCGGACATGCTGCTGATGCCCGATCCGACTACCGCCAAGATCGATCCCTTCGTCAAGTGGCCCACCCTGAGCATCATCTGCAATATCGTGGATCCTCTCACCCGCGAGGGTTACAGCCGCGACCCGCGCTACATTGCTCAGAAGGCCGAAGCCTACCTGAAGTCTACCGGTATCGGCGACACCTGCTACTTCGGCCCGGAGCCGGAGTTCTTTGTCTTTGATAACGTGCAGTTCGAGTGCACCTCCAACAGCTCCTTCCACCTCGTCGACTCCAAGGAAGGCGTCTGGAACTCGGGCGCGGATGAGATGCCGAACCTCGGTTACAAGCCGGCTCACAAGGGCGGTTACTTCCCGGTTGCTCCGACCGACTCGCTGATCGACCTGCGTAACGAGATGGTCGACGAGCTTCAGAAGGTCGGCATGCGCATCGAAGCATCGCACCACGAAGTTGCCACCGGCGGCCAGTGCGAGATCGACATGCGCTTCGATTCGCTGCTCGCCATGGGTGACACCCTGCAGTGGTTCAAGTACATCATCCGTAACGTGGCTTTCCGCAACGGCAAAACCGTGACCTTCATGCCGAAGCCCCTGTTCGGCGACAACGGCTCGGGTATGCACTGCCACCAGTCGATCTGGAAAGACGGCAAAAACCTCTTCGCCGGTGACGGTTACGGCGGTCTCTCCAAGACCGCGCTCTACTACATCGGTGGTATCATCAAGCACGCCAAGGCGATCAACGCTTTCACCAACCCGAGCACCAACTCGTACAAGCGTCTGGTTCCCGGTTACGAGGCTCCGGTCAACCTGGCCTACTCGAACCGCAACCGTTCGGCGGCGATCCGTATCCCCAATGCCTCCAACGAGAAGGGCCGTCGTATCGAGTGTCGTTTCCCCGACCCGAGCTGCAACGGTTACCTCGCCTTTGCCGCCATGCTGATGGCTGGCCTCGACGGTATCGAGAACAAGATCGATCCGGGGCAGCCGGTCGACAAGGACCTCTACGGTCTCTCCCCCGAAGAGCTCAAGGACATCCCGAGCGTCGCCGGTTCGCTCAGCGAGGCGCTCGAGGCTCTGGAAGCCGATCACGACTTCCTCCTCAAGGGCGACGTCTTCACCCAAGACGTTATCGACATGTGGCTCGACTACAAGCGTGAAAACGAAGTGGATCCGGTCCGTATGCGCCCGGTGCCCCTCGAGTTCCAGCTTTACTTCGACTGCTAAGTCGAAAATCGCTGCGACACGAAAAAGGCCCCCGTTTGGGGGCCTTTTTTTGTTCTGTGACAGGGGTTCAGCTTGTACCGAGCAGCTCGGCGAGGTCTTCGCTGGGGAGGGGGGTGCCGGGTTGGAGTTTGATCTGCTCCGTTTCGATCCCGCACACCTGCAGAAACTTGTGCGCCTCCCTGAGGAGATTCTGCAGTTCGCCGCCCGTGCTCGGCTTGTTGACCGGTTTGTAGACCAGGAAGCGGTCTTCCTGGGGGAGGTAGAAGACCATGTAGAGCTGTCGACCTCCGTTCTCCTTCAGGACCACGATGTAGGCGGAACAGTACTGGGTCGGATACCCTTCGAGGGTGAGCTGGGCGTTGCAAATCGACTGGTGCAGTTCGGCGACCTGGTCGATGGATGAGCAAGGGAGTCGTTCGAGGTCCCAGTCGACTCCGAACGTGGCTCCGGCGGGGGGCGGCTTACGCTGCACGTGAGGGGGGGACGTAGCCGGCTTGCTGGTGTAGCTCGCCGAGGACGCTGACGAGAGCAGCGATCGCCCTGTATTCAGGCGGCTGCGTGGGCGCTCGGCAGGGCTCTCGTCGACGGTTTGCGAAAGGCGTTGCTCCAGCTCTTCGACCTTGCGCAGGGCTTTGGCGTTTTCCGATTTGAGCCGGCGGATTTCACGCTGTGCGTCTTCGGCGCTTTGCTCGGCCATTTCAAGGTCGTGTTTAAGGTCCTTGAGTTTTTCGGCGTTAGCTTCGGCAGCACGTCTGTTTTTCTCGGCGTTTTTCAGATCGGCGGAGAGATTTTCGTTTTCTTTCGTAAGGTCTTCAAGAGCACTCTCCAACTCTCCCAAACGTTCTTCGAGCTCTGCGATCCGTTTCTTATCCTTGGGGTCCGAGACAACTTTGACTGCGGGTTTGCTTTCACCTTGCGAGGCGGGCGCGGTTGGTTTGGGTTGCGATTCAACCTTCTCGGTCGGTTGCTCCTTAACCGGTGGGGGCTTGTGCGGTGCAGGTTTGCTCTCTTTTGGGGATGAAGAAGGGATCTTGTCGGTCGATGTCGGCGATACCCTCAGTTCGCGACCTGGTTGGGGCGGTTTTTTGCCGTGAAGCAGTGCCTCGACGTGGTCGAAGAGCCGTTCCCTCTGTTCATCGCATAGGTCTTCGGCAAGCAGCTTCTGATAGGAAGCGCGGGCCGAGTTGTAGCGGTTGCGTTCATCGCGCGGAAGTTTGGCGAGTTGCTGCTCGCTGGCCTCCAGTAGGTCATGGTCCTCAAGGTAGGCAGCCTGGTTTTCAAGGGCGGTGAGGTTGGCGCTCCGTTCCAGTTGCAGCTTCTTGGCCTTGGCTGGAGTCATGAGCACAGGGACGTCCTGCAGGACCACTTCGAGCATGGCCGGGCTGAACTTGAGGTTGACCGGGTCGAGGGAGAAGCCGAGACCCCGAAGCAGGTCGAGCCCGGTTTTGAGTTGCGGGCTCGGGTCACCGATGTTGCGGGTCTCCGGATCGACACGGTAGATCAGGCCTCGCTTGATCTCACGGGCGTAGACGGCAAAGTAGATTTCCATGCCGGTCTT
>QKBP01000002.1 GCA_003246035.1 Desulfuromonadaceae bacterium
CCCGCCCGCTCCACTGGATCGTCGCCCTGTTCGGCGGCGAGCTGGTCTCGTTCCCCTACGGCAACCTGCAGAGCGGCATGTTCTCCCGCGGCCACCGTTTCATGGCTCCGGGCGAGTTCGCGGTCAGCTCCCTCAAGGACTATCTCGAGGAGGCCGAGGCCCGCTACGTGATCGTCGACCAGGAGCGGCGCAAGGCGCTGATCGCCGAGCAGGTGGCCGAGCAGGTCGCGCAGAACGGCGGCACCCTGGTCCCTGACACGGGGCTGCTCGAAGAGGTGACCTACCTGGTCGAGTACCCCCAGGCGCTGCTCGGGACCTTCGACGAGGCGTTCCGTGAGCTGCCGCGCGAGCTGCTGATCACCAGCATGCGCTCCCACCAGCGCTACTTCTCGGTGGAAGGGAAGGACGGCAAGCTCCTGCCGGTCTTCATCACCGTCGCCAACACCGTCGCCGAGGACCCCAAGGTGGTGGTGGCCGGCAACCAGCGCGTGATCCGGGCCCGTCTCTCCGACGCGATGTTCTTCTGGAAGGAAGACCAGAAAGCGCGCCTCGAGTCGCGCCTCGAGGCCCTCAAGAACGTGGTCTACCAGGCCAAGCTCGGGACCAGCTACGAGAAGGTGCTGCGCTTCAAGACCCTCGCCGTCGAACTGGCCGAGCAGCTCGACAAGAAAGCCGTCAAGGCGACCGCCCGGGCCGCCGAGCTGTGCAAGTGCGACCTCGAATCGGCGATGGTCTACGAGTTCCCCGAGCTGCAGGGGGTGATGGGGCGCGAGTACGCGCTGCTCGACGGCGAGGAGCCGCGGGTCGCCACGGCGATCTACGAGCACTACCTGCCGGTCGAGGCCGGCGGTGCGGTCCCCTCCGACAGCGTCGGGGCCTTCGTCTCCCTGGCCGACAAGATCGATACCATCTGCGGCTGCTTCGGCGTCGGGCTGATCCCGACCGGGAGCGCCGACCCCTACGCGCTGCGCCGCGGCGCCATCGGCATCCTCAGCATCCTGCTCGAGCGGGGGCTGCCGGTCTCGCTCCGCCAGCTCATCGGCCGGAGCGTCGAGCTGCTCGAGGCGAAGCTGACCCGCCCGGCGGACGAGGTGCGCAGCGACGTCCTCGAGTTCATCCGCCTGCGGCTGTTCAACATGCTCACCGCCCAGGAGTTCTCCCACGACGTGGTCGACGCGGTGCTCAGCGCCTCCTTCGACGACCCCCTCGACGCGGTCGCCCGGGTCAGGGCGCTGGCCGAGCTGAAGGGGCGCGAGGACTTCGAGCCGCTGGCGGTCGCCTTCAAGCGCGTGGTCAACATCATCAAGGAAGGTGTCGACACCCCGGTCGATCCCAAGCTGTTCGAGGTCGACTGCGAGCGAGCCCTGGCCGCCGCGCTCGAGAAGGTCAGCGCCAGCGTCAAGAAATCGGTCGCGGCCGGCGACTACACCGCGGCGCTGCAGACCATCGCCTCGCTGCGCAGCCCGGTCGACGACTTCTTCGAGGGGGTCATGGTCATGGCCGAGGATCCAGGGATTCGAACGAATCGCCTGGCCCTGCTGACGACGGCGGCCAGGATCTTCGCCGACATCGCCGACTTTTCAAAGATCGCCGCTTGAACTCCAAGCGGCGATTTTATTTTGGCTAAAAGGGTTCAAATCTTGGTGAAAATCGAGTCTCAATACATCAGCGCAGGAGGAGCAAGAGCATGACAACGAAGTACGTGTACTCATTCGGCAATGGCGTCGCGGAGGGGCGTGGCGACATGAAGAACCTGCTCGGGGGCAAGGGTGCCAACCTCGCCGAGATGACGGCCATCGGTCTCCCCGTTCCGGCCGGCTTCACCATCACCACGGAAGTCTGCACCGAATACTACAAGAACGACCGCACCTATCCGGAGACCCTCGAAGCCGAGGTCAACCAGCACCTCGTGGTGGTCGAGAAGCTGATGGAGAAGAAGTTCGGCGACCCGTCCAACCCGCTGCTGGTCTCGGTCCGCTCCGGGGCGCGCGCCTCGATGCCCGGGATGATGGACACCGTGCTCAACCTCGGCCTCAACGACATCACCGTGCAGGGGGTGATCGCCCAGAGCGGCGACCCCCGCTTCGCCTACGACTCCTACCGGCGCTTCATCCAGATGTACTCCAACGTGGTCATGGGGATGGACGGCGAGATCCTCGAGGACATCCTCCACGAGAAGAAGGAAGCCAAGGGGGTCAAGGAGGACACCGAGCTGAGCGCCGACGACCTCAAGGAGCTGGTGACCCTGTTCAAGAAGACCGTCAAGGAGGAGCTCGGCCAGGAGTTCCCCGACGATCCGAAGGAGCAGCTGTGGGGGGCGATCAGCGCGGTGTTCGGCTCGTGGATGAACCAGCGCGCCATCACCTACCGCAAGCTCAACAACATCCCCGCCGAGTGGGGGACCGCGGTCAACGTCCAGTCGATGGTCTTCGGCAACATGGGGGATGACTGCGCCACCGGCGTCGCCTTCACCCGCGACCCCTCGACCGGCGAGGACTACTTCTACGGCGAGTACCTGGTCAACGCCCAGGGCGAGGACGTGGTCGCCGGCATCCGCACTCCGCAGCCGATCAACAAGGCCAAGCACAAGCCGGGCGACCTGCCGGCGATGGAGGACGTGCTCCCCGACTGCTACGCCCAGCTGGTCAAGATCCGCGAGATCCTCGAGAAGCACTACCGCGATATGCAGGACATCGAGTTCACCATCGAGAAGCACAAGCTCTACATGCTCCAGACCCGCAACGGCAAGCGGACCGCCAAGGCGGCGGTCAGGATCGCCGTCGACATGGTCAAGGAGGGGCTGATCGGCGAGAAGGAGGCGGTGCTGCGCGTCGCTCCCGAGCAGCTCGACCAGCTGCTGCATCCCTCCCTCGACCCCAAGGCGCCCAAGGACGTGGTCGCCAAGGGGCTGCCGGCTTCCCCGGGGGCGGTCTCCGGCGAGGTGATCTTTACCGCCGACGAGGCCGAGGCCGAGGCCAAGCTCGGGCGCAAGGTGATCCTGGTGCGCGTCGAGACCAGCCCCGAGGATATCCACGGCATGCACGCCGCCCAGGGGATTCTCACCGCCCGCGGCGGCATGACCAGCCACGCCGCGGTGGTGGCGCGCGGCATGGGCAAGTGCTGCGTGGCCGGCTGCGGCGACATCAAGGTCGACTACCGGGCCGGGACC
>QKBP01000063.1 GCA_003246035.1 Desulfuromonadaceae bacterium
GTTTATTTTCTGGGGGGGCCGCTGGTCGAGGCTGGAATCCTCAGCGAAGATGACTATCTGTGGCACCTTGAAAGGGTCGCCGAACGTCTCGAAGGGAAGCGGGTGGTCTATGTTGTCCACCGGAGGGAAAATGTCGATCGTGTTACCAGAATAAGCAAGTCTCTAGGTTGGGAGACCTGTCTCTTCGAGTACCCGATCGAATTTCAGCTGGCGGTCGTCGGTCCTCTCCCGGAATTGCTCATGTCGTTTATATCTTCGGCGTTGGAAAACTGCAGGACGTTGTTCGGATCGATGCTGAAAATAAGCTCCTATCGTTTTCACGCTGGGCATTTTGCGTTGAACGGCACGCCGCGCGGAGAGGGCATATACGCGCTCTATGCCAGGTACGAAGAGCAGGCCGACGAGTATTTCCAGGTTGTGGATTTAAGCTGAGATCGATAGCGCCCGGGTGAGCCTTTCGCACACCTCTTCGCCGGAAATGGATGCCATTGCGTTGGGATCCCTGACCCGTTTCCCCCACCTCAGTTCCTCTACGGTCTTGCCGAACTCATTCCTGATAGCGTCGGGGTACTTGTTGACCGTCAACTCCCTGTGGCAGTAGGGGCCGGTCCGCTCCGGGTTGGAGGTCGCATAGAGCCCGATGACCTTCTTCCCCAGCGCGTTGGCCATGTGCGCCGGTCCGGTGTCGGGGGCGATCACCGCGGCGGCCTGTTCGAGCACCGCAAGCATTTGCTTGAGGTTGGTCCGTCCTACCAAGTTGACCGGCGTGTGGTGTGCCGCAGCCACGATCGCCTCAGCGTAAGCTCTCTCGTTGGCGGCCGGGCCGCCGGTCAGGATGGTCAGTAACCCGTGCTTTTCGAACGCGTAGTCGATGACCGCGGCGTACGACTCGACGCTCCAATTGCGCCAGTTGCGTGCGCGGACGCTCGAGCAGGGGTTGATCACCAGGACCGGATCGGCGGTGGGGATCATCTCGTCGACGGCCTGCTTAGCCTCCTGGGGGACGGGAATGTCCCAACGTGGCGGAACAGGCTCCAGTCCGAGCGCCCTGGAGAATTCGAGGAAGCCGTCGAGCACGTGCTGGCGCTCCACCGGGGCGATCCGAGCATTCGTAAAGAGCCGCTGGCCGTTACGGGCACGGCCCTTGTCGAATCCGAGGCGCAGGTCGGCGCGGATCAGCATGCTGGCTAGGCTGGCACGCAGGGCCGCCTGCATGTGCAGCAGCACGTCGAAGCGCCGGCCACGAAGATCCCTTGCCAGATCCCGGTAAGCCTTCCATCCTCGGCTTTTATCGAAAACGATGAACTCGACCTTGGGGATGTCTCCCACCAGGGCAGCTTCGGTCTTGCCAATCACCCAGGTGATATGACATTGTGGCCAGTGCTTTTGCAGGGTGCGCAGCGTGGGGAGCACGTGCGTCACGTCGCCGAGGGCGGAGAGTCTCAGAATGCAGAGCGATTTGGGGGGCTCTGACAGGGGGAGTTTCATTGCAGATTCAGCCTCGTCATGTTGGTATCGGCCGGGATCATATTCTTTTCGACCCCGAACTGGTTGCGAACCCGTCGCTGGAGTTGTTCGACCCGGACGTCTACCGCAGCGCTGGGGCCCTCAGGGCCACCGCCAGGGGACGCGGTTCGAATTTCTTTGTTCAGGCCAACGGTCAGCGCTGGGTGTTGCGGCATTATCGCCGAGGTGGCTTCGTGGGTAAAGTGATCCGCGATCGTTACTTGGGGTTTCGACTCACCGCAAGTCGTCCCTGGCGAGAATGGAACCTGCTGGCAACCCTGTATTCCGAAGGATTTCCGGTTCCTCGCCCCGTGGCCGCCCATGTGGAGTTCGGGGTGCTCGGTTACCGTGCGGACCTGATCACCGAGGAGATCCCGGAGGTTGCCCCCCTTTCGGAACGTCTGGGCGGAGGTCCCTCGAGCTCGGTGGACTGGGGGGCGATCGGTGCGTGCATTGCCCGGTTTCATGCCCGCGGGGTGTTTCATGCCGATTTGAATGCCCACAACATCCTGCTCGGACCCCGGGGGGGCGTCTACCTGATCGATTTTGATCGGGGAGGGCTTCGCAGGTCCGGGCGCTGGCAGGAGAACAACCTGCTGCGGTTGCACCGCTCCCTGCTTAAACTCACGTCTCAGCTGGCTGGTTTAGTCTTTGGTTCTGATGCGTGGTCACAGCTGTTACACGGATACCACCAGGCACCCGGTTTAAAGCCTACTATGCCTCGCTCATGACGTCCTGGTAAAGCTTCAGCGTCTGCCGTACCGTCTCCCGGTTGTTGAACGATTCATCGATCCTTCGTCGGGCGGCCACTCCCATCTCCGCAAGGCGTCCCCTGTCCCTGTAGAGGGTCGCGATGGCAGCCGCAATCCCCACGGCATCTCCGGCGCGGGTCACGAATCCGCTCACGCCATCCTCGACCAACTCCGGATTGCCGCCGGTGTCGCTGACTATCGCCGGAGTCCCGTAAGACATGGCCTCGATGACGGCCCGCGGCAAGCCCTCGCGTTCGAGCGAGGGGAGGGCGAAGATCGAGCAGGCGGCAGCGATCTGTGGGGCATCTTTGCGGTATCCCGCCAGGTGGATGCTGTTTCTGCGCGGACTGCGGTCAATCTTGTCGAGTAACGACTTGCGGTGCATCTTGCCGACCAGCAACAGGTGGACATCGATTTCCTCGGGGAGCTGCTCGAGGGCATCAATCAGCACTTCGATCCCTTTTCGGGGTCTGTCCCTCCCGGCGAAGCCCACCACGAAGGCCCCTTCCGGAACGCCGAACTGGCGCAGGTCGGTCGGCTGGACTTCGTACCACGAGAGCTCGTGACCCTTGTGAATCGTGACGAACTTCTTCTCGGGCAAACGGTAACCCAGCAGGCGCATGTCCAGTATGTGGCGACGGATCGCTTCTGCGACACAGATCACCCTCCTGACTTTGGGGTTGAAGTAGGTCAGCCAGGAGTTGGGGCTGAAGAAGCTGACGTTGCCAACAATCCCGCGGTAGGCGACGATCTTGACCGGGAGCCCCAGCGAAGCGAGGAAGCCGACCGAGGCGGCCCGGTTGTTGAATACATGCAGGATGTCGAAGCGCCCTTCCGTAAGTATCCGGCGCAATTCCC
>QKBP01000018.1 GCA_003246035.1 Desulfuromonadaceae bacterium
GAGGCCGCCGGCGACGTAGGGAATCAGGAACGGGTGGTAGTAGCGCACCGTCCCGCCGACATGGAGGTAGTCGGTGTCGAGGTCGAAGAGCTTGTCGTTAGGTTCGGCGTAGAGTGCGCTCTCCTGGTGGCTCCAGAACAGCTCGAGGTCCTTGTCAGGGAGGTAGTCGACATCGACGGCGAGGGCGAAGGAACCGCTCTCGTCGATGTCGAGCGAGGTTCCGGTGCCGGTCTCGAAGCTCCCGCCGACGCGGTAGCCGGCCATCAGGGAGAAATCGCCGGCCCATGCCGGCGGCGCGGGGATGCTCAGGGACAGGAACAGGGCGAGGAGCGTGAATCGCTGCATGGGGCCTCCGGCGCGGGGGATGCCGGAAGTATACCATGGTCGAGGGGGCTAATCGCCGGTGGCCGGAGGGGCGGCGAAGGACATCAGGGTGCGCAGCAGGTCTTCGGCGCCGTAGCTGTCACCGAAGCAGCCGGCCCCGGCGTAGGCGTCGAAGTTCTCCACCTGGGTGAGCAGCAGCCGGACCTTCGCCTCTTCGCCCCGGAACGTTTCCGGCTGCAGGGCGATGGCGAGCAGCGGCTCGACCAGGAAGTCGGGGAGCTCTCCTTCCTCGCTCTGCTGGCGGATGGCACGTTCCAGCCGCTCGAACAGCTCCATGACTCCTCGCTATTGGGTAACCTGCTCCGCGGCCAGCAGCCGCTCGATCCGCTCGCGGGTGGCAGGGTGGGTGGAGAAGTAGTCGCCGACTTGGTCGTTAGTCTTCTGCGATTCGGGGTGGCGGGCGTAGTGGTCTTCTTCGAGGCGCTTCAGGAAGCGGCCGTAGAGGCCTACCCCGTGGCCGGTGAGGTGCAGCCAGGCGGCCGCTGCATCGTCGGCCTCGCGTTCCATCTCGCGCGAGAAGCCGGCTTCGACCAGGGCGGTCGGCAGAGCCGCAGCCACCGAGGTGATCGAGGTGAGGTCGCCGGTGAGCGCCACCACCACCATGCCGGTTCCCATGCTCTGGAGCACGTGACGCAGGGCGTGGCGCCGCTGAAGGTGACCGATCTCGTGGGCCATGACCGCGGCGAATTCGGTGTCGTCCTCGACCAGCTCGACCAGGCCGTCGGTGACCACTACCGTGCCGCCGGGGAGCGCCAGGGCGTTGGCGCCGAGCGCCTCGGAGGCGCGAAACAGCAGCCGGTAGTTGCCGTCCGGCTCGACGTCCTCGACCACCGCGGCGAAGCGCGCCAGCAGCTCGTCCTGGCGCTGCGCGTCGAGCTCGGTCTCGTCGAAGTAGAAGCGCTCGAGCAGCTCCATCGACTCCCCGCCGATCAGGCTCTCGGTCTCGGCCGGGAGGGAGAAGGCGGCCACCTTGGCCAGCGCCGGGATGCCGTACTGGATGAAGCCGACAACCAGCAGCACGGTGGCGACCAGGGCCAGCAGGGCGTACTTGAGGCTGCTCTCGACGCGGTGGACCAGGCTCTGGAAACCGCTGCCGAGGATCTCCTCGAGGGCGGTTAAGAACGCCGGGTCGGCGATTTCGCAGCTGCCGCCGTCGGCCAGGCGCAGGGCGCGTCCGAAGTTGCCGACCGGCGGGGAGAGCCTCAGCTCGCCAAAGGGATAGCTGCGGGAGAAACCCTCCCCGTTCAGGCGGAGGGTCTCTTTCTCGAGCGACAGGGTCACGTCGTGGCGTGCCGAGGACTGGCCGTCGAAGTAATGGGCCCGGGTCTGCATCAGAAGCCGATCTCGATGTCGATGTCGAAGATATCCCCGATCTCTTCACCGATCGCGTCGACCTCCTCGCTGACCGCGCTGACAAACTGGTCGAGGTTGCCGTGGGCGACCAGGGCGGTGCGGCCGATCCGGTAGCGGGCCAGGCGGACCGCCGCCCAGGGGATCAGCAGCCCGATGCTGAGCATGATGGCCACCGCGCTGGAGAGGTAGATCCAGAGCATGGTGCGGGTGCGCAGGGCGCTGGCGAGACGGTGGGGCCCGAGGCGGGTGGAACTCCAGGTGAGGTTGATCACCCGTACCTGCCAGAAGAGGATCACCAGCAGGTAGGCGGCGATGAAGCCGAGGTAGCCGATGATAATCATCGCCGGGAGGGTGGCCTCGGAGAACTCCTGGCCGGAGAAGATCGAGAGGCCGGTGGTCGCCAGGCCCGCGGAGGTGACTAGTGCGATCACCAGGATCAGCATCCCGAAGGTCTTCAGGGCGATCAGGTAGAAGTCGCGCGGCCGGGCGTGGAAGGTGAAGGGGGTGCGCCCGTAGCGGGTATTTTCAACCAGGAAGCGCTTCTGGCGCCAGGCGAAGTAGGGGAGCATCGCGAGTCCGGAGAGCAGCAACACGACGGCGGCCACCCCGGCGAGCACGGGGGAGATCGGCGTCAGCAGCGCCGCCGACAGGCCGGCGAGGAAGAAGCACACAAATGCCGCGGCCGGAAAAGCGGCGTAGGCGATGTAGGCCTCGCGGTAGTTGGGGACGAAGTTGAAACGGATATTGCGGTGTGACGAGTAGCGGCTGTTGAACATCCGCGAGCGGACCACCAGCCAGGGCATGACGGCGAGCAGGAAGAGCACGCCGATCAGCTGGCCGATCAGCGGGATCAGGTTGCCGACCAGGCTGTAGCCCATGAACAGGGCGATCCCCAGCAACCAGCCGCGCAGCAGCGCCATCGGGTCGGCGAGGTAGTCGAAGTTGGAGCGGTCGACCTGGGTGTGGCCGAAGAAGAAGCGCCGCTTGCGGACCTTGGCCCAGGGCGAGTAGAGGCCGAGGGTCACCACCTTGAGCAGGGCGTTGACGATCCAGATCCCGAAGTAGTCCCGTGCCGTGCCGGTGAAGGTGAAGGGGATGCGCCGCGGACGGGCGTCCACGGATTCGGTCGACGGCGGAGCCGCCGGTGGGGGCGGCGCGGGGAGAACGTCGGTCTCGCCGGGAGGGGCGGGGGCATCGCTGGCGGCTGCGGAGGGTTCGGCCAGAGATGGTGAAGTCTCGGCGGCGACAGGGCGGCCGTCTTCCTCCACGGGCGGAGATGCCGACGGCTGCAGCGGCAGGGGGAACTTTTCCCCGCAGCGCGGGCAGTTCACCTGGCGGGCCGAGGCGGGGATCTTCTCCCGGGGGACGTCGCGGCTGAAGCCGCACTGTGGGCAGGTCAAGGCGATGAGAGTCATGGCAGTTATCCGCTCGACATTATAACGGCATGCTCCCCGGGATGCCAGCATAATATTGAGTCATTCCAGGGGGATAAACTTCAGGGACGAGGGCGATCTCCGGGCGGGAGCGCCTCGAGCAGCGCTTCGAGGGGGGGCGGCAGCTTCCTGTGCCCGCTGCGGGCCATCACCCCGGTGACGATCCGGGCTCGCAGTACCGTGACCTCATCCGCCAGACGCACGACCTGCTGGTGGAAGACCACTTTCCGGCGCGAGATCCGCTCGGCGTTCAGGTCGACCCGGAAACGGTCGCCGCTGACAAGCGCGTGCAGGTAGTCGAGCTCGGCGCGCATCACCACCATGTGCACCCCGGCGGCGGTCAGCTCGGCGAAGTCGAGCCCGTGACTGTGCAGGTACTCGTGGCGGGTATGTTCGAGGTAGTTCTGGTAGACCGCGTTGTTGACGACCCCCTGCAGGTCGCATTCGTAATCGCGCACCGAAAAATCGAGTGAAAAGGTTCCGGACATGAGCCCTCCGTGGACGGTTTCTCCCATACAAACCACGAAACGGCGGGCAAGGCAAGTTCCCGCTTGCCGGTGTTCGAGGGGCGTGCTATCGGTAGCTTCTCAGGAGGGTACATGGAGGCGTTCGGGGTAAAGGAAGGGATTCTGAGGCTGTTCCGGGATGCGCTGCGCACCTCCGGAGAGCTGTTCCGGATCATCGTCCCGATCGCCGTGGCGACCCGCCTCCTCGAGCTGGCGGGAGGGATCGAGCCTCTCGGCCGGCTGCTCGCCCCGCTGATGAAGCTGACCGGGCTCCCCGGGGAGATGGGGCTGGTCTGGGCGACCACCCTGCTGACCAACCTCTACGGCGGGATGGTGGTCTTCGCCACCCTCGCCCCCGGCCTCGACCTGAGTGTCGCCCAGGTGACGGTGCTTACCAGCATGATGCTGATCGCCCATGCCCTGCCGGTCGAGCTGCGCATCGCCCAGAAGTCGGGGCCGCGTTTCCGGGTGATGGCGCTGCTGCGCCTCGGCGGGGCGCTGCTCTACGGGGCGCTGCTGAACCGCCTCTACCTTTTCTTCGGCACCCTCCAGCAGCCGAGCCGCGCCCTCTGGACCCCGCCTCCCCGCGACCCGAGCTGGAGCGGCTGGGGAGCGGGGCTGCTCGAAACCCTGCTGACCATCTTCGTGATCATCCTCGCGCTCCTCGCCCTGCTGCGGCTGCTCGACCGACTCGGGGTGACCGCCCGGCTGACCCGCATCCTGGCGCCGCTGCTCGGCTGGCTCGGGATGCGGCGCGAGGCCGCGCCGGTGACCATCATCGGCATGACCCTCGGAATCAGCTACGGCGGGGGGTTGATCCTGCGCGAGGCGCGCAACGGCACCCTCTCCAGCCGCGACCTGTTCCTGTCGCTGTCGCTGATGGGGCTCTGTCACAGCGTCATCGAGGACACCCTGGTGATGATGGTCATGGGGGGACACCTCTCCGGCATCCTGGTCGGGCGGGTGGCCTTCGCCCTGCTGATGGTACGCCTGCTGGGGATTCTCCTGAGCCGCGTCCCGGAGGCGACCTTCGCGCGCTGGTTTTTTCGCGCTCATCCCGGAGACTCTGCCGGTGCTCCGGAAGGCTAGCCGAGCGCTTTCCTGACCCGCTCTGCCAGCTGCTGCAGGGTCTCGCCGGCGCTCTCGCCGAAACGGACACTCGCCAGCGCGTCGCAGGGGGTCGGGTCGCGGTTGACGAAGATCAGCGCGGCCCCCTGCTGGGCGGCGACTACGGGGATATGGCAGGCCGGCTGGACCTCGAGGGAGGAGCCGATCATCAGCATCAGGTCGCACTGCTCGGCCAGCTCGTAGGCGCGCTGCATGGCCTCGGCCGGCATCGCCTGGCCGAAGGAGACGGTGTCGGGCTTGATCAGGCCGCGACAGTGCGGGCAGCGTGGCACCGCCTCGCCGGCCTCGAGGCGCTGCCGGATCTCGGCGATCGGCCACTGCCGACCGCACGCGAGGCAACTGGCGCTCATGTTGGTGCCGTGCAGTTCGATCACCGGGTCGTTACCGGCGGCCTGGTGGAGGCCGTCGATGTTCTGGGTAATCACGGCATGCAGCCGGCCGAGCTGCTGGAGTTCGGCCAGCGCCTCATGGGCCCGGTTGGGGCGCGCGGCCAGCAACCCCGGAATCAGCTCCCGGCGCATCTGCCAGTAGTCGCGGCGGGCCTCCTCGTCGGCCAGGAACTCCTGGAAGGTGACCATGCGGTAGCGGTCCCACAAGCCGCCGGCACTGCGGAAGTCGGCCAGACCCGATTCGGTGGAGATCCCCGCGCCGCTGAAGGCGACCACGCTGCGGGCGCGTGCGATCAGGGTGGCGGCGCGCGCCAGGCGTTCCTCGAGTGACATGTGCACCTCCCGGATGGCATCTACCCTGGCAGTCTAGCATATCTCCCGTCGCCCCAACCTTCGCGGCGATTGACACTCCCCGGGCAACATTGTATGAAGAGAGACTCGATTCTACAGCAAGGGGAGGTAGCGCGCGTGATCAAGATCGATTTCGACAAGATGGGGGGGCTGATCCCGGCCATCATCCAGGACCACGAGACCAACGAGGTCCTGATGGTCGCCTTCATGGACGAGAAGACCCTTAACAACACCCTGCGTGACGGCAAGACCTGGTTCTATTCCCGCAGCCGCAACAAGTACTGGATGAAGGGGGAAGAGTCGGGGAACACCCAGGACGTCATGGAGGTCTACACCGACTGCGACGCCGACACCGTGGTGATCAAGGTCAAGCAGAACGGTCCCGCGGCCTGCCATACCGGCAACCGCAGCTGCTTCTACGTCAAGTGGGAGGATGGCCAGTGGGTGGAGCACAGCAACCCGCTGTTCGATCCCGACGAGGTGTACAAGAAAAAGTAACAGGCAGGCCTTGGGAGCAGGTTCCCAGGGCCTTTTTTCGATAGGAGAGGTGGACGCCATGTCACAGGAACTGAAACTCGGCATCCCCAAGGGGAGCCTCGAAAACGCCACCATCGAGCTGTTCGGCAAGGCCGGCTGGAAAATCAAGAGCAGCTCGCGCAACTACTTTCCGACCAGCGACGATCCCGAACTGAAATGCAGCCTGGTGCGCCCCCAGGAGATGGCCAAGGTCCTCGAGCGCGGCAAGCTCGATGTCGGCATCGCCGGGCGTGACTGGGTGCGCGAGAACGACTCCGACGTGGTCGAGGTCGGCGAGATGGTCTACTCCAAGGTTTCGCGCCGCCCGGCCCGCTGGGTGCTGGTGGTCGGACCCGACTCCAAGGTCGAGAAGCCCGAGGACCTCGAAGGGGCGACCATCTCCACCGAGCTGGTCGGCTTCACCAAGCGCTTCTTCGCCGAGAAGGGGGTCAACGTCAACGTCGAGTTCTCCTGGGGCGCGACCGAGGCCAAGATCCTCAAGGGGCTGTGCGACGCGATCGTCGAGGTGACCGAGACCGGCTCGACCATCAAGGCCAACAACCTGCGCATCGTCGCCGAGCTGATGGAGTCGGTGCCGGTGCTGATCGCCAACCGGGAAGCCTGGGCCGATCCCTGGAAGCGGACCAAGATCGAACAGATCTACACCCTGCTGCAGTCGGCGCTGCGTGCCGAGGGGATGGTGGGGATCAAGCTCAACGCCCCCGGCGACAAGCTCGACGCCATCACCGAGGTGTTGCCGAGCCTCAATCGCCCGACCGTGGCGCATCTCTACAACTCCGACTGGGTCTCGGTGGAGAGCGTCCTGCACGAGAGCGAAGTGCGCTCGATCGTGCCGGAACTGATGCGTCTCGGCGCCGAGGGGATCGTCGAATACCCCCTCAACAAGATCATCTGATCCCGCCAGCCGGCACCCGGCCAGGGTGCCGGCTTTTTCCCATCTTTTTTCGCCAATTCCCCGCCGGGGGGTTTCCAAGGGACGCCCCCTGTGGTAGGCTTTCGCTGGCAATATCAGACACATATCATTGGTATCACCTT
Organism: Desulfuromonadaceae bacterium; assembly: GCA_003246035.1. Next base: position 7,117 of record QKBP01000018.1, read on the forward strand.
TTCTTAGTTAACGCCTGGGGACTTTTATCGGGCTACTCTGCTGAGTGTTTCAGTTCATGTGGAGGGGCGCCAATGGCTTTCCATGCCGGTGACGACACAACCCTGCTGTACAACAGTCGCATCATCGATACCTACCTCAAGCTGATTGATCGACGCTACCCGGGTGCCGACGTCTACACCCTGCTGAACGAGGCAGGGATGACCCTCTCCGAAGTGGGCGATGAAGGGCACTGGTTTACCCAGGATCAGGTCAACCGCTTCTACGCCTGTCTCGAACGTCTCACCCAGAACCCCCAGATTGCCCGGGAGGCCGGGCGGTTTGCGGTTTCGGCCAATGCTCTCGGGATGTTCCGCCAGTACCTGCTGAGTTTTTTCGGTCCGGCCGACATGTTCAAGCGGATCGGTCATCTCTGCAGCAAGTTGACCCGCTCGGCGACCTACACCTCGCGGCCGCTGTCGAACAGCAGCGTCGAGGTCGTCGTCACGCCGCTCCCCGGTTGCTACGAAGAGCCGTTCCAGTGCGAGAACCGGCTGGGTTTCTTCGAGGCCGGGGTGATGCTGTTCAACTACAACATCCCCGGCATCAGCCATCCCGAGTGCCTGTTTCGCGGCGACCCGGTCTGCCGCTACGAGGTGAGCTGGGAACGTCCCCGCTCGGTCCGGTGGCGCATCGGGCGCAATCTTTTGACCCTGATCGCCATTCCCGCCTCCGTCGCCGCGCTTTTCATGCTCCCCCCGGTGGCCAACCTGGCGCTGATCCCGTTGACCTTGACCGTCCTGTTCGGGCTCAGCCTGATGGCCGAGATGTATGAAAAGCAGGAGCAGCACGTCAGCCTCTCCCAACTGACCGATACCACCGAACAGTTGATAGACCAGGTCAACATCACCCACAGCAACGCCATGATGAGCAAGGAGATCGGCGAGGTCCTCAAGGACCACGTCAGCGTCGAGGAGACCCTGAGCAAGGTCACGCGTGTCCTGCACGAACGCCTCGATTACGAGCGGGGGGCCATTTTTCTCGCCAACCGGGAACAGAATCTCCTCGAGTTCCGAGCCGGCTACGGGTACAGCGAAGGGGAGAAACGTCTCTTCGAGCGGGTACCGTTCCGCCTCGACCAGGAATACGCCCCGGGGCTCCTGACGCGCTGTTTTTCGGAGAACCGCTCGCTGCTGGTCAATAACCTGGATGGTCAGGACCCGTCCCTCTCTCCGCGGCGGATGAATATCGCGACGGCCCTGCGGATCGAGTCGCTGATCTGTTGCCCGATCCGCAGCAAGCAGGATGTGGTCGGGGTCCTGCTGGTCGACAACCCGATCGGCCGGAGGATGCTGCGCGAGACCGATCTGAGCCTGATCGAGGGGGTGACGCCGGCCATCGGGATTGCCCTGCACAACGTGCAGCTGCTGGAAGGGAAGGAGCGCCAGTTCGAAACCCTGCTGCAGGTCATGTCGGCGAGCATCGACGCCCGCGATTCGCTGACCCGGGGTCACTCGGAGAAGGTCACCGAGTACGCCCTGAGCATCTGTCGCATGATGGACATCGATGACGGGTACTGCGAAGCGGTCAGGGTGGCTGCGCTGCTGCACGACTACGGCAAGCTCGGGGTCCCCGATTCGATCCTCAAGAAGAACGGCCGCCTCGACAGCGGAGAGTACGAGCAGGTCAAGAGCCACGCGCTGATGACCGGAGAGATCCTGCGTCAGATCAATTTCGAGGAATCCCTGAGTGAAGTGCCGATCATCGCCCAGGCCCATCACGAGAAAATCGACGGCAGCGGCTACCCCCAAGGTCTGAAGGGGGACGATATCCCTCTCGGGTCGCGGATCATCGCGGTCGCCGACGTCTTCGAGGCCGTGACCGCCAAGCGTCACTACCGCGACCCGCTGTCGGTCGACAAGGCGCTGCACATTATCCGCGAAGGGAACCAGAAGCATTTCGACCCGCACGTGGTGGCGGCGTTCGAACGCTGCCTCGAGCGGGGCTGGCTCGACGCCTGAGCCGTCTTGCCTTGATTTTCGTGGGGAGGCTATTCGCGTACGCGAACCGATGGCTCCATGCCCCCGAGAGAAGCGGCGGAGCCCCTTGAGGAGCCGAGGAGGCCCTGACCGGCCTCAACACGTGCGAACCTTCTAGCGCCCCGGCTGGCCGAATGCGGCTCCGGGGTGTTGTCGTGTGTGCCCCGGTCAGTTGAGGAACATCATCGAGAGTTCGGGGAGGTAGGTGATCAACAGGACGCAGAGCATGAGGATGGCCAGGAAGGGCCAGGTCGCGTGGTAGATTTCGGTGATCGGCTTCTTGAAGCGGTAGCTGGCGATGAACAGGTTGAGTCCCACCGGCGGTGTGAGGTAGCCGATCTGCATGTTGGCGAGGAAGATGATGCCGAGGTGGACCGGGTGGACATTGTAGCCGACCGCCACCGGCAGGATCAGCGGGACCACCAGGACCAGGGCCGAGAAGATGTCGAGCAGGGCCCCGAGGATCAGCAGGAAGAGATTCAGCAGGATCAGGAAGGTCAGGCGGCTGCTGACCTGCCCCTGGATGAACTCGAACAGCTTGGTCGGCGCACCGATATCGATCATGTAGTTGGCCGAGGCGAGCGAAACCCCGAGAATCAGCAGGATCCCTCCGACCATCACCATCGACTGGCGCATGACTTCCGGGAGGTGCCGGATGCTGACCTCGCGCAGGATCAGGACCTCGACGACGATCACGTAGAGGGCGGTGACCGCGGCGGCCTCGGAGACGGCGAAGTAGCCGCTGTAGATCCCCCCCAGCACCACGATCGGCAGAGGGATCTCCCAGGCCGCGTCCCGGAGGGCCGAGAAGACCTCACGGGACGAGAAGCTCGCCAGCTTGCGGCGATGGCCCCGGTTGACCCAGACGCTGTACGTCGAGAGCAGCAGGAGCATCAGCAGTCCCGGCAGGATGCCGGCCAGAAACAGGTCCTCGATGCTGACCGGGGGGCCGACTTCGGCCTGCTGTGCGACGATGCCGTAGAGGATCAGCGGGAGCGATGGGGCGAAGAGCAGCCCGAGGCTTCCGGAGGTGGTGACCAGTCCGAGGTTGAAGCGGGGGGGGTAGTTGGCCTCATGCAGCGCCGGGTAGAGAAGCGCCCCGAGGGCGATGATGGTCACCCCGGAGGCCCCGGTAAAGGCGGTAAAGATCGAGCAGGCCCCGAGGGCGACGATCGCCAGTCCGCCGGGCATCCAGCCGATCAGCGCCTGGGTGAGACGCACCAGGCGGTGCGGGGCCTGGCTCTCGCTCAGCAGGTAGCCAGCGAAGGTGAAGAGCGGGATGGCCAGCAAAATCGGCATTTCGGCAATCCGGTAGATCTCGAGAGGGACGATCGAGAGGTCGATGCCGCTGCGATGAAAGCCCCACATGGCGCTGGCGGCGATAATGGCGAAGAGGGGGGCGCCGAGGAGCGCGAGCAGAATCAGGAGCAGGCCGACGATGATCACGGCATCCTCCGGCGGCGAACCAGCTGCAGGGTCTTGCGCAGCGTATGGGTCAGGTAGCGGTAGCTGATCAACCCGAACCCGAGCGGCAGGATCGCCTGGACGACCCAGGACGGCCAGTCTCCCAGAACCCGCGAGCCGAACTCGGCCTCGATGCGCACGAAGTTCCAGGAGTGCCAGGCGAGGACAGCGCAGATCACGGTGGTGAAGAGGTCCGTGAGAATGCGTACCATCAGCTGCGAACGCAGGGGGAGGAAGCGCGAGATCACGTCGATGGTCAGGTGGTTGTCGTCGCGGCTGGCGGCCAGGGCGCCGATCAGGCAGAGCCACAACACCAGGATGCGCAGCAGCTCGTCTCCCCAGACCAGCCCGCTGTCAAAGACGTTGCGCAGGACGATCAGCACAACCGCGAGGACGACCATCACCAGCAACATCAGGGCGAGGAGCGCGTCTTCGAGCCATTTCCCCCAGCACCAGAGACGATCCAGGGGGTTCGGGCTCTTCTCCGGACACTCCTCTTCAGCCACGGTTCCGCTCCCGGTAGTCGAGCAGGTAGCGCTCCATCTGCAGCCACAAGGCCTTGTCGAAGAAGCCGTTGTGGCTCAACTCTTCGATGGCGGCCCGGGTCAGGGTGCGAAGCTTGCGGATCTCTTCCCGCTCCTGGTCGATGGCGATCATCCCCTGGTCGAGCAGGGCCTGGTAGGCATCGCGGTTGTCCTGGCGGTTCTGCTGGTCGAATGACCGGAACATCGGCTCGATCACCTCGCGCACGATGGCCTGGTCGGCAGCGGAGATTTTCTGGAAGGTGCGCTGATCGAGAGCAAAGACCCCGATGATGTAGGTCAGCGGGGTGGTGGCGATGTACCGGACGCGAGTCTGCCACTGGAAGACCAGCGCACCGATCGGCGAGGTGGCGACGATGTCGACCAGGCCCGTCTGCAGGCCGGTCAGGACGTCGGTGATCGGCAGCGGCACGGGCGAGAGCCCCAGCGCCTCCATCGAATTGTAGTAGACCCGGTCTCCCTCCGGGACCCAGACCTTTTTGCCGCGCAGGTCATTCACCCCGCGGATCGGGTCGTTCCCCATGAACATCCCGAAGCCCCCCTCGGCAAAACCGAAGCTGACGAAACCGTTCGCTGCGAGGCGATCCTTAAGGATCGGATCGAAACGTTCCCGCACGTAAGCGACCTCGTCGAGGTTGTCGAAAAGCAGCGGCAGGCTGTAGAGGCGCAGGTCGGGGCAGACTTCCTCCAGGGCACCGCCGGTGAACATGCCGCCGTGCAACTGGCCGACACGGATCTTGCGCAGCACGCTCTTCTCGTTCCCCATGACGCCGCCCGGATAGAAGCGGAATTCGACCCGGCCCTCGGTGCGCTGCTTGATGGTCTCGGCCGCTTTGCGCATCTCGACGATCCAGAGCGACCCCTCCGGGGCGATGGTGGCGATCTTGAGGGTCATGGCCATCGCCGGGAGGCTGACCAGGGAAAGCACCAGGACGGTGAGAAAAATGCGTGGGACGATCATGCTCGGCTTCTCCCTCAGAAATAATTGTCGGCGGACTCGAGGAACTGGCGTGCTTCGGTCTGGGCCAGGGTGTTGACGAGGGTCTTCCCGTTGCCGCCCGGTTCAGCGGCGAGGACCTCCTGCAACAGTCGATCGTGCAGTTCCCGGTCGTAGACGCCGCGTGCGTAGTAGCGGGCGAAGGCGACCTTGAAGCTCAGATCGCGCCCCCCGGAGATTTCCAGGGCCCGTTCGAAGTGCTTACGGCTCTCTTCCGGTTCTCCACCCAGGGCCGGGGGGCGCAGGGCCATCAGGATCCCCAGGTAGAGATGGCCGGCTCCCTGCTCCCAGGTTTCGTCGATGGCGATGACCCTCTGCAGGGCGAGTTCGATCCGTGGCAGTTCGGCCAGGGCGCGCATGTCGTTGCGGTGGGTCTGCAGCCAGGCCAGCATCGAAACGCTGTAGGCGTAGAGCTCTTTCAATTCGTCCTGGTCGAGTCTCTCCAGTACCCTGCGGTAGGGTTCAAAGGGCATCTCGGGGAGATCGCAGGCGATTTCGTTGGCCAGGCAGATCGCCTGATTGCCGTAACTCCGGCTGCGCTCCGCGAGCAGGGCGCTGCTCTGCGGGTCGCTGCTCAGCGAGGTGGCGTAGAAGGCGTAGAGCTTGGCGGCCGCGGCATTCATGCCGGCATCTTGCGGGTCATTGGCGACCAGAGTATCGAGCATCAGCAGGTAGGCGGGGAAGGCACTCGACACCAGGGACGGGACGGGGTAATCCATGATCGTGCGTTCGAGGGCACGGGGGAGTCCGCCCAAACCGCAGGCGTTCAAAAACAACAGCAGAAGCAGCACCAGTCGTTTCGGCATCGAACAACATCCTGGGAAGAAATGCTATACATGATAATGGATTCGGCAGGGAAGACAACGGTTTTACGCGACGAAATCGAATCCGGTCCTTGTCAGCGCCCGACCCGGGACGTATTCTGGTGGCCCGGATGACGGGCTTACAGGAGTAGCGGATGCAGACCTGGTATCACGAGATGATGCTCGCAGCGGACCAGCTGTTTTTGAACCACGCCGCGATCGCCCCGTTGTCGCGGCGCGCGTTCGAGGCGATGCAGGCGTTCAATCGGGACTGCGCGCAGCGGGCGAGCAGCGACTGGCGGGACTGGCAGGGACGGGTGGCCGGGGTGCGACGCCAGGCGGCGCAACTCCTCGGTGCCGCTCCGGAGGAGATCGCCTTTACCGGCAACACCTCGAGCGGGTTGGCGACCGTGGCCGAAGGGTTCCCGTGGCAGGAGGGGGACACGATGCTCTTCGTGACTCCCGACTACCCCGCCAACGTCTACCCCTGGCAACACCTGGAGCGACGCGGGGTCAAGGTTCGGAGTCTCGCCCGCCGCGAGGGGCGTATCGACCTGGAGCAGCTCACCAGGGCCCTGGTGCCGGGGGTGCGTCTGCTCGCTGTCAGCAGCGTCGACTTCGCCACGGGCGCGGTGGCCGACCTCGCGGCGATCGGTTTGCTCTGCCGCGAGAGAGGGGTGATGCTGGCGGTCGACGCCATCCAGTCGCTGGGGGTGCTGCCGATCGACGTGCACGCCTGCGGGATTCATTTCCTCTCCGCCGGTGCGCACAAGTGGCTGCTCGGCCCCCTCGGGACGGGGGTCCTGTTCGTCGAACGTTCCTGGTGCCGTCGCCTTGCCCCTCCCCTGGTCGGATGGAAGAGCGTGGTCGACGAGGAGGACTTCACCCTGCACTTCGAACTGCGCGACGACGCGGCGCGCTTCGAGCCTGGGAGCCTCAATTTCAGCGGAATTTTCGGTCTCGGAGCATCCCTGGGGCTGCTCGCCGAGGTCGGCCCGGAGACGGTGCGCCGGCTGGTCGGGGAACGGATCGCGCAGCTGCGTGAGGGGATTCACAAGCGTGGTTTGCGGGTCCTCACCCCGGAGGGTTCGGGCGAGCAGGCGGGGATCCTGACCTTCATCCCCCATAACCGTCCGGAAGAGGTTTTCCGCAAGCTGCTGGCCGAGGGGGTGCTGCTGTCGCTGCGCGGCGGCGGCCTGCGGGTCAGCCCCCATTTCCATACCGGCCCGAGCGAGATCGAGCGCTTCCTCGAGCTGCTCGGGCGCTGCGACGGCTAGCCCGGGAGGACGCGGGCGTAGAAGCGCAGCCAGTTTCCCCCCAGCAGGGCGGCAATCCCTTCGTCGCCGTAGCCTTTTCGGTCGAGTCCTTCGACAAGCCGGCTCCAGCCCCGGTAGTCCTCGAGCCCGGCGCACGCGCCGGGAAATCCACCGTAGTCCGAGCCGAGGGCGACGTGCCCGATCCCTACCGTGTCGACCAGCCAGTCGAGCTGGTTCACGACCTCCCGCCAGTCAATCGTCGCGCCCTCTCCAAGCATCTCCGGGGCCAGCGCGAGGCCGATCACCCCGCCGCGAGCGGCGATGGCGCGGGCCTGTCCCGGGTCGAGGTTGCGGACACGGTCACAGAACGGGCGCAGGCCGGTGTGCGAGCTCATCACCGCGCCGGGGTAGCGGTCGAGGACCTCCTGCAGTCCCGGCGGGGCCAGATGAGCCAGGTCGATGACCCAGTTGCGCTCGGCGAGAGTTGCCAGCAGCGCTCGGCCGGCGTCGGTCAACCCCCCCGGGGCGCTGACGCCGTTCCCGTCGGCAAGCCGGTTGCGGCCGGCGTGCGTGAGCCCGGCCATCCTGACCCCCTGCGCTTCGAGCTGCGCGAGGTCGGCCTCGAGCAGGGCGTCGGCGTTTTCGATCAGCAGCAGCTGCCCGGGGCGTTCACCGGCCCGGAGTCCCTGCAGGTCGGCTGCGTGGCGCACGGGTACCAGGCCGGCCGTGGCCCGTTCCGAAAACGCGAGCTGCCGGAGGAGGTGGGGCCAGGCTTCGGTCCCGTTGTGGCGGTCGGCACAGTAGAGCGCGCAGACCATCAGGAGTACCCCGCCGTCATGAACGGCGCCGGGAGTGAACGGTCCGCTGCGCAGCGCTCTCCAACTGGCGGAGGGGGCAAAATCCTGCAGGTAGTAGGTGAGGTCGACGTGACCGTCGACGATCGCAGGGGTCGGCATCGGCGTCAACGGCAAAAGAGCATGGTGTCGCTGGTGATCTGTTCGTAGTGGTTGCGATGGCTGCGCAGCTTCCAGGGGGTGCGCTCGTGGCGCAGCAGTCGCCAGGCGGGCTCGCTGTCGACGACCAGCCGGTGCTCGACCCCGGCATAACCGGGTCCCTGGAAGGGGCCGCTACGCTGCCCCCCCAGCCACTCCTCTTCGGGGGCGACCTCGAGCGACCAGGAGAACGGGTCGGCGAAGAGGAGGGCGCTGCCGTGGTTCAGGGCGACGCGCGACAGCTCCTCGAAGTGTCTGCGCGGGCTGGGGAGCTTGTCCACCAGGTTGAGGCTCGCAAGGGTTGCGATGTTGGCGGCCCGGAACGGCAGTGCCAGGGCGTCGGCGACCAGGAACTCGCAGCGGCGCTCTTGCCAGCCGGCGGGGAGAACCAGCTGCTGCGGCTCCCCCTGGAGACCTTCGCGGAGCAGGGAGAAGCTGATGCTCCCTTCGTTCAGGAGTCGCCGCGCCGCGTGGATGAAGTCGCTGCAGCGGTCGACGCCGAGGGTCAGGCAGCCGGTGTCGGCCATCTCGAAGGTGAAGCGCCCCACGGCGCAGCCGACGTCGAGCTGCACGCCGTCCCCCCGAGACGGCAGCCACCTGCGCCACTCCCGGTATGCCGGGATCGCCTCGGGATCCTGCCAGAGGTCGGCGTAGTGCCCCCACAGGTAGGCCGAGAGTCGCGCCTCTCCGGCGTAGGGGTCGAAGCGGGTCGTCTCGCCGTCGGGGAGGAGCGAGGCGACGCCCTCCAGGATCGGGTAGCCCATGCCGCAGTGACGGCAGTGCAGCGCGCCGGTGACGACGTCATCGCCGCGGGTGGTCTCGGCGTCGAGGTGCAGACTCCGTTCGCCCGGGAGGCAGCGGGGGCAGATCAGGATGTCGAGCAGTTCCTGGTGCATGGTGTGTTCACCGGGTAAGGAAAAGGGCGGGGCCGTGAGACCCCGCCCCCCGTCGCCTGGGCAGCGTCGGTCAGGTTATGCCGGGCCATGGCACGCGGGAGCGTGGCAAGCCGGGGCATGACAGGCCGGGGCATGGCAGGATGGTGCATGACATGCCGGGGCGTGGCAGGAAGGCGCATGGCAGGAAGGCGCATGGCAACTTGCCGCGGTCGTCACTTTCTTTTCCACCGATTTGATCTCGAGCATCGTGTTCACCTCCTTTCGTGGCTGGGTCAGGCCGAATCTGCATAGAGCAGATGCAGTCCGTTGAGCTGGCGGGCCGCTGCCGAGCAGTCAGTCAGGAACTCGGCGCGGCCTTTTCCCGAGGAGTGCTCGGGGTAGAGCTGAGTGGCAATCTCCGCGAGGGGCAGGCCTTCGCGGCAGAGGGTCAGAAAATCGTAGCCGAAGCGGTTGAGCTCCTGCACCTCGAGCTGCCGGTCCTGCTGGCGGAACACCAGCCAGGTCGGTGTGGCGGGATAGCGTTCCCGTGTCACGCCCAGCTGCAGGTCGGCCACGATCTGCGGCAGGGAGTACCGGAAGCTCGCGAGGACCACGTTGCGCTGCAGCCGGGGCTGCCAGTCCCCCGCCCCGCTCAGGTCGATGGTCGCGACGGTCTCGGCGACGTTGTGGCGGGCCGCTTCGATGGCGCAGGATTCGTACTGCAGGACCTCCTCGAGGTGTGGCCAGTCGTCGCCGTGGCCGGCGATGACCCGGCGGGCGAAGGGGGGGAACTCCCGGAAGCAGGCCTGGGGGGAGAGGGGGGAGGTCGGGACCTCTTTCCTGAAGTCCGCGAACAGGAGGCTTGGCGAGCGCCTGGCCGCTTCGGTCAGCAGCAGGAAGGTCTTGGGGAAGAGGTTGATCAGCAGCGGGAAGTCGGTAGCCAGCGCGGCCAGTTCGGAGAGCTCCATCCCGGCGCAGGGGAGGTTGTAGAAGCTGCTGAACAGCTCCGGGTCGGCGTCGATACGCTCCTCGTCCTCGCTCAGCCGTTTCCCGTCGTGGAATTCGATGCCGAGGGCAAAGTAGCTGTCGACTTCCCGCACCAGGGTGCCGAGGTAGCGTCGGTGCAGATCCGTCCCCGGGAGGACCGTGGGGATCTGCATCAGCGGGTTGGAGTTGCCCCGCACCCCGGTTTGCAGCGCCAGCTGCAGGGTGGCGTCGATGTCCTCGCGCTGCTCCTCCGGGAAGCCGACCACGAAACTCAGGGTCGGGACCATCCCCTGCGCCACGGTCTCGCTGACCCGCTGGTGCAGAATGCCGGGGTCGATCTGCTTGCGGATGAACGCCAGGGTCCGTTGCGAGCCGGAGTCGATCCCGTAGCACATCGATTCGCAGCCGGCCCGGCGCATCAGCGCCAGGGTCTCGCGGTCGACGGTGTCGAGACGCGAGATGCAGTACCAGCTGAGGCTCTCCAGCCCGGCTTCGAGGATGCCGCGGCAGAAGTCGTCGACGAAGCGGCGGTCGGCGGTGAACTGGTCGTAGGCGAGCAGGAAGCAGTCGGCCCCGTGCTGATCGCGCAGGGTGTGCATCTCGTTGATCAGGCGTGGCACCGAGAAGGTCCGGCAGCGGCGTCGCCACATGCTCGCTTCGGAGCAGTAGACGCAGGCGTGCGGGCAGCCACGCCCGACTTCGAGGATCGCGATGCTGCGCGGCAGGTTGCAGGCATGGCGGTAGGCGTCGAGCTCCGCCACCAGGGAATAGTCAGGGAGCGGCAGGCTGTCGAGGTCGTCGATCAGCTCCCGTTGCGGTCCGTGGAGAATCTCGCGGCCGCGCCGCACGCTCACCCCGGCCAGCCCCCCGCCGTCACCGCCCCGGGCGTAGCACTCCACCAGCTCGGGGAAGGTCACCTCCCCTTCGCCGCACACCACGGCGTCGAAGGCCGGGTGGCGTTGCAGGGTCGACTCGGCGACGAACGAGGCGTTGTGTCCGCCGACCACGATGCGGATCTGCGGGGCGAGAGCTTTCAGGCGCGCGGCGATGGCCACGGTCGGGGGGTAGGTGGTGCACTGGGCGCTGAAGGCGACCAGTTCGGGCTCGCCGGCGAGGATCTGGCGGGCGCAGTCGTCGTAGAGGGACGGCCCGGCACGCAGGGAGCCGTCGCGCAGCCCCAGAACCTGGTCGTGAACCGTCACCTCGTGGCCGCTGCGGCGCAGCCGCGTACCGAGGTTGACCAGCCCCAGGGGGGGGAGGTTGTACATCGAGGCATGGTAGAAAGGGGGGAAGACCAGCGCCACCCGCATGATTATCCTCCACGGTCGAGCACGGTGAATTCCGTTAATACTACCAGATAGAAGCTGGAAGTGTGCGACGCTGAGGAAAAACTAACCGCGACAGGAAGCTTGTTCGGTCGTCGGTCGGATGCTAGAGTGAATCTCCACGATATCGACCCGCCGAGCCAGGAGAGTGACCATGAGCCGAAAGACCGAGCAGACCTTGTCCTGTTCCCGTTGCAGCGGGGTGTGGGAGAAGCAGGGGCAGACCAATTGCTGGAGCGCGCCCGGAAGCGGCCCGCCCCGGCCGGGCTATTGCCCTTCGGAGCGCGAAGCCGAGATCATCGCCGACTCGTTTCGCCGTTACACCGGCAGTGACGAGGACGCGCGCCTGGCCAAGGTGGCCGCGGTCGTCGAGGGGCTCTGCTATCAGCCGGTCCCCGGTTCGGAGGCGGTCAACGCCCGCTGGACACGGGTCGAGGACACGATCGCCCTGGCCCGCCTGATGGGGTGGACGAAGGTCGGCATCGGCACCTGCATCGGCCTGCTGCAGGAGAGCGACCGCCTGGTGGCGATTCTGGAGGCCCAGGGCCTGGAGGCCTATTCGGTCTGCTGCAAGGCCGGCAGTATCGACAAGCTCGAGCTCGAAATCGGCGAACAGGACAAGGTCCGGCCCGGAACCTTCGAGCCGGCCTGCAACCCGATTGCCCAGGCGCGACTGCTCAACGAGCAGCAGACCGACATGAACATCATCGTCGGCCTGTGCGTCGGCCACGACATGCTGTTCGCCAAGTACTCGGACGCTCCCGTGACCACCCTGGTGGTCAAGGACCGCGTCACCGGGCACAACCCCGCCGCGGTCCTCTACGGGCAGAACTTCTACTACAAGCGGCTGCAGAAGCAGCCGGTTCTCAGTGATGAGGAGCTGGAGAAGCACCGCGGGTAAGCGGTGCGGAGACCTTCACGACAAAAGGGGAACCCCGCAGGGGTTCCCCTTTTGTCGTTTCGGATGGGGAACTTCGCTATTCGCTGGCCGGTTTGACGATGCGCTGGTATTTGGGGACCAGCACGATCTGGATACGCCGGTTCTGGGCGCGTCCTTCACGGGTGGCGTTGTCGGCGATCGGTCGGAACTCGCCGTGCCCGACCGCGGTGAGGCGCTCGGCGTCGATCCCCTGCTCCTCGAGGAAGCGGACCACGGTCACCGCGCGGGCGGTAGAGAGCTCCCAGTTCGAGGGGAAGTGATCCTTGATGCGCGAGCTGATCGGGATGTTGTCGGTATGCCCTTCGACCTCGATGTCCTTGTCGTCGATCCCCTTGACGATGTCGGCCACCCGCTTGAGGACTTCCAGGCCTTCCTTCTTGATCTTGGCGCTCCCCGAGGGGAAGAGGATGCTGTCGACCATGTTGACCGTCAGGCGCCCCTCGAGCTCGGAGATGGTGATCTCGCCCCGCTCGATCTCCTGCTGCATCTGCTGCTGCAGCTGGCTGTAGGAGCTCTGCATCTTGGCCATGGCCGCTTCGCGGGCGAGGCGCTCCTGCTCGACTTCGGCGGCGAGGTTGCGCGTGTGCAGGTCGAGGCTCTCGATGGTCTTCTGCGAGGAGGCCAGATTCTCCTCCAGGGCGAGCTTTTCGGCCTCGGTGGTTGCGAGCTGGTCGGTCAGCTGCTGGTTGAGGGCGACCTGCTCCTCAAAGGTCGACTTGGCGACGCAGCCGGACAGGACCAGGGTCAGGACAGACAGTAGCAGGAAAAACCGTTTCATGGTGAACCTCCTGAGATGGAATGACGGAGAGTACTATAGCAGGCTTCGCGGCGATTGCAGCCGGTCAGCCGAGGGCTTTTTCGATCTCGTGCGCGAGGTGGGCGAAGGCCTCGCGTCCCGGCTCGGCGCGGAATCCGCTCAGCGCTACGAGACGCTGGCGGCCGCTTCCAGGAATCAGGGCGACCACCCGGTAGGGGACCAGGAAGGCGATCATCAGGCCGAGGGACATGGTGATCGAGCCGAGCCAGACCAGCGGCTCGCCGGGGTCCTTGGAAAACTGGAAGCCGGCATACCAGGAGCCGAACTTGTCACGGTTGAACGCGGTCTGATAGATCGCTACGCCGCGATGGGTCAGCGGCTGGTTGATTTCGATCTGACCCTGGCGGATGACCCGGCCCTGTTCGAGGATCGACACTTCGCTGTGCAGCTGTTTGAGCATCGGGTCGCGGTAACCGCTCGGGCGCACGGTGACCGGCAGGGCGATCTCCTGCGAGGCGCGCCATTCGTTGGGGGTGGCGTGGTATTCGCCGAGGTAGCGCTCCCCGCGGTAGATGCCGAGGATCAGCAGTTTCTGGTCGGGGATGAACTTGCGCACCAGGGCGCTGTGCCCGGTCCCGGGAAGTTCGACGGTCTCTCCCTCGCGGGTGGTGACGGTGGTCAGGAGCGTATCACTTTCCGGGTCGCGCAGGTCGAAGCGGATGTCGAGGGGGTAGTAGATCGGTTCGAAATGGTCGAGGCGGAAGGTGAAGCCGAGGTCGCGGTCCTTGAGGGTGTCCCAGTCGAGCACGCGGCGGCTGCTGTCGCCGACGTAGATGTTGAGGGTGCCGACAAAGCCGGTTTCGGCCAGCAGCGCTCCGAGCATGACCGCCAGCACCGAGACGTGGACGATGGTCGAGCCCCAGCGCCCGGCTCGCCCCTTGCGGGCGAGAATCCCCTCGGGGGTCCGGCTGGTCGTGTAGCCGGCGCGCTGCAGCGCCTGCAGGGCCCGATTGGCGTTGAGCTCCGGTGGCAGGTCATGGTGCTGGACCAGGCGTTCGGGGGTGACGAGCAGGGCGCCGAAGCGATCGAGGTCGGCGAGGTTGCGGCGGATGGTCTGTACCGTGCAGACCGCCAGGTTGAGGGCCAGCAGCCCGAGGAAAAGTCGGAACAGCGGAGCCTGGTAGAACAGCTCGTAGCGGGCGACCTCCATCCCGTCGAGCACCATGGTGCGCGGCTTGAGGGTCCCGTAGACCGAGACCGCCGCCAAGCCGAGCATCAGCGGGATGGTCAGCTTTACCGAGCTGAGCAGGCGCAGGATCATCGGGCGTTACCAGTCCTTGCCGGCCGGGGCGAGCGTTTCGAGCGTGTAGCTGCGGCTGCCGAGGCCGACCTTTTCGGCGTGTTCCAGGGTGACCTCCCAGTCGATGTCGGGATGGACGCCGCGGAACTTGTCCCCTCCCGGTGCGTGGCCGTTGGCCAGGGCGGTGCCGCTCATCCCCTGGGCCTGGTTGACCAGGTCGGCGCAGGCCTGGTCGAGTGCCACCGGGTCGGTCCCCACGGCGATGCCGATATCCGGGACGATCGGGGCGTCCGAGTGGCCGTAGCAGTCGCAGGAGGGACTGACCTGGGTGATGAAGTTGACGTACAGGGTCTTCCCCGCTTTGCCGCTGACCGCGCCGAGGGCGTACTCGGCCATCTTGCGCATGACCTTGGGGGCCTCCTCGTTCCACTGGATGCGGATCGCCATCTCCTCGCAGACGGTGATGCAGCGCCCGCAGCCGGTGCAGGTCTCGGCGTCGATGCGCGCCTTCCCTTCGACGAAGCGGATGGCGTCGTGCGCGCAGGCCTTGAGACAGGCGGCGCAGGCGGTGCAGGCTTTCTCGGCGACCTGGGGGGCGACGTTGGAATGCTGCTCGAGTTTCCCCTCGCGGCTCGAACAGCCCATGCCGAGGTTCTTGATCGCGCCACCGAAGCCGGTGAGCTCGTGACACTTGAAGTGCGAGACCGCGATCAGCGCGTCGGCCTCGAGGATCTCCAGGCCGATGTCGACGCTCTCGAGAAGCACGCCGGCGATCGGGACGCGCCGGGCAGAATGTCCCCGCAGCCCGTCGCACATGATCAGTGGCGCCCCGGCGACCGCGTAGGCGAAGCCGTTTTCGATTCCGCAGGAGAGGGCCGAAACCGCCTCCTTGCGCTGCCCGGGGTAGAGGGTGCAGGAGTCGGTGAGGAACGGCTTGCCGCCGAGTTCCTTGACCCGGTCGACAATGCGGCGCAGGAAGACCGGGCGGATGTAGGCGTGCCCCCCCCTTTCGCCGAAGTGGACCTTGATGGCCGCAAGTTCGCCACGACCGACCACGCTGGCGATTCCGGCCTGGTCGATCAGGCGCAGGAGCTGGGCAAAGAGGTTTTCCCGGTGGCCGGCGCGCAGGTCGGTGAAATAGACGGTGCTGGACATGACCCCTCCCAAGAGCGTGCGTGGACTGTCGCCCGCAAAAGCTAACACAGCAGCCTGGAGAGTTCAATCGAGCAGGGTAAAACAACGTTCTGACATTGTTTGAAATTTTCTTGTCGTGTGATGAAATTCGGTCTGTTCTTCATATTTTCTAGGGCATAAAACTTCAGAAAGCTGTTATGATTTTAATCATTAATGCTTCAAGGAGGATATGCCGTGGAGACCGAACAGAAACTTCATCTGCTTCATCGCGCCCGTCTCAAGGGGGTGTTCCGGAGGATTTCCGTGGTCGTGGTGATCGGCGTGCTGGCCTACTACTCGATAGCCGTGGTCTACGCGACCCGCACCATCTACAAAGTCCGGCGCAACTACGCGGTTGTCCTCGAGGATCTCTCGGGGGAACGCCGGGTCGTTTCCGAGGTCGGCTGGCATGCCCGCCTCCCGTTCTTTACCCGGATCGAGCTCGAGGTCCCGCTGATGAACCAGCAGCTTCACCTCGGCGGGGTCCCCGAAGGCGAGAGGATCATCTCCCAGGGGAACGTGGCGCTGATCACCAGCGCCATGCTCACCTACCGCATCCGCGACCTCGAGCGCTGGGGGATCGAGAATCAGTCGCCCCAGGCCCTGCTGCAGAACGACTTCGACGGCATCGTCAAGGACATCATGCAGGGGCGGATCGTCGACGAGCTGATTTCACACCGCGAGGAGATCAAGGAGGAGATCTTTACCGACCTGAAGAACCGTCCGATCAACCAGGGCGGCCCGACCCTCGAGGAGAAGTACGGGATCGAGATCGTCTCCTTCGTACTGCGGGACACCCGTTTCAGCGAAAAGCTGGCCGAGGCCTCCGAGGAGAAGAAGCGACGCGAGCTGATCGCCGAGGCGGAGAACTACGCCGCCGACCTCGAGGCGAGCCGGACCCGCAAGCTGTACGCCGCCTACAGCGAATCGATCCGCGAGTTCCGTGCCTCTCTGGGGCTGAAGAAGGAGAGCGACCGCTACCTGTTCGAGTTCCTCAACCAGCAGAAGTGGGCGACCGCCTACGAGAAGAATCAGCACGGGCAGAACACCTTCGTGCTCAACAACACCAACACCTCTCCCTCGGTGGTTCTGCCGGAGCTCTCCCCGGAGCCCCAGGCGGCCGATCGCTGAGGAAAGGGAGGCGGAATGTACGGGCGACGTAAGACGCGCACCCCGGTATACGTTCACCTGTCGGAAAGGCGCCTGCGGCAGATCGACGCGCTGGTCGAAAGCTGGAGTTACGAGATCCGCCTGTTCGTGCTCCGCCAGCTGCGCCAGTTCGAGCCGCGCCGCACTCCCTTCCTGATCCTGAGGGCGGGGCTGCGCCGGCTCCTGTTCAGCCGTGACAAGGGCTTCCAGTTGCTGCAGGACCCCGAGCAGCTCAACGACTGGCGCAGGCGCTTCAAGGTCTCGGGGTCGCAGAATGCCCGGGCCGCCTGGGAGAAGATCCTGCTGAAGGAGCTCGACTGGCACGATTACCAGTACCTGGTCGATCAGCTCGAGAAGCGGACCTCGGACATCTACGTCCCCGAGAAGCTGATCCGCACCTTCGATCGTCTCTACCATGCGCATATCCTCAAGGAGTATTCGGAGGAGGCCGATGTCCCCCGCGCGCCGCTGGTGCTGGTGGTCGGCGGGAGCGGCAGCGGCAAGACCGCCACCGTCGCCCAGGCGATCGAAGAGGCGATCTTCCGCTCCGAGGTCCGCCCCAAGCTCGACCTGAAGGCCAAGCAGCGCGAAGTGCTCGCCAACGAGCCGATCTGGCGGAGCCTCGAGGATATCGACCCCGAACTGGCGGTGCGCATCGAACGGCGGCGCAAGGTCGAACGTCTCCGCCTGATGGCGCGGCTGCCGCTGGTGAAGTACCTGTTCCGCGAGCGGATCGCCCAGGCGCTGTCGGTGCTCGAAGAGCAGGGGGTCGAGGTCGACTACGCGGTGATCACGCCCAACGACTACCAGACCGCCTGGTCGGGGGAGCCGGGGAATTACCTGCGCAAGGCGATGGGCGACCCGCGGCGCTGCTCGATCCGCCATCTCGAGGAGGCCCACTCGGCGTTCGGGCGCCCCGAGATGCTCAGCACCGCCAACGGCCAGCAGGGGACCCTGATCGATTCGTCGAACATCCTGCTCGACGAGATCGTCAACGGACGCCGGGACTGCCTGCTGATCGCCACCAGCGACCGGACCGAGCTGTTCGACCCGTCGATCTATCGGCGTTTCGTCGAACGGGGCCTGGTGATCGACATCAGCGAGCTGTGGGAAGACCCCGCCAACCTGCGCGAGGTGGTACGGCGCGAATTGCGCCGCCGCAATTTCCGTTTCGGTCCCAGCGGGGCCCCGCGGGAGCTCGACGAGGCCGTGCTCGACAGCTGCGTGGAAAGACTCTACCCGATCTTCCAGGAGCGGAGCCTGCGCATCACCCCGGCGTACGTGCGCCGCCTGATCGATTCGCTGATCACCCTCAAGGGGGATTTTCATGCCGACCTGCTGGCCGACCAGCTGCTGGTGCGCAACGCCTTCAAGGCGGTGGCGCGCAACGTCTACGGTTCGCTCTACAAGAAGGTCGTGGGGCAGATGGAGCGCAACGTACGCTGGAACGAGTACATCGGGGGGATCAAGAACGAATTCTCCGAGATGGCCAACAACGCCCTGTTCTACAACATCAGCGACGAAAAGGGCGTGGTGCTGACGGGTCCGCCGGGGTCGGGCAAGACCTTCATGGTGCGGGCCTGGCTCGGGGACAACCGCGAGGTCCAGGACCTGGCCGTCAAGCTGAACGACCTGAGCGACCCCAACCAGCCGCTCGAGGGGATGGTGGAAAACCTCGAGCGGGTGTACGACATCGCCAAGATGCTCAGCCCCGCGATGGTCTTTTTCGACGAAGGGGACGCGGTCGCACCCCGCCGCTCCCCCCAGGGCGGGAGCCCCTACGACAAGGTGACCAACACCTTCCTCTCGATCATCGACGGTGAATCGCCGCTCTCGCGGGTCTTCACCGTGTTGACCACCAACCGCCTCGACATCATCGACCCGGCGCTGATCCGTTCGAAACGGCTCAAGGTGCTCAACGTCAGCGGTCACCTGCGCGAGGAGGACGCCCTGCGCATCGTGACCAAGGAGCTGCAGGACATCCCGCTCGCTTCCGGGATGAGTTACGAGGAGATGGTGCGGGTGGCCCAGAACCTGTGTGAAACCCCCGCCGATTTCACCGCGTTCGCCGAGAAGGTCCGCAGCCTCAGGAACACCGAGGTGGAGGTGATGAGCAAGCTGTTGCGCGTGGTCGAGGGGAGCGAAGAGGACCGCAGCCGCTTCGTGCGGTTCAACTACAAGACCCTGCTCGGTCTGCTCGAGGGGGCCGAGGGGACGGCGCAGATGCTGTTGCGGGCGCGGCAGGGAGAAGAGGGGCTGCTCGAGCTCCTCGATGACATCGCCGAACGTTTCCGTCCCCAGCAGGCCTCCGGGATCTTCCCTGTGACCCGCTGGCACCTGCAGGCCGCCCGCGCCCAGCTGGCCGAAAGCCCGATGCGCAAGGGGAAACAGCAGCTCGAGGAGTTTCTCGAAACCGAGCTTTCACGGGAGCCGCAGGTCGGTTTCGTGGTCGGCGTGGGGGCCAATGAGACCTCCGGGATGCTGCTGCCGATCGCCTCGGCGCTGGTCTATCGCATGTTCCCGGAAAAGCTGCTGGTGACCGGCGCGGTCTCGACCACGGCCCCGGGGGCCGGCGAGCTCGACATGGCCGTGCAGATGACCCGCCAGAGCGCCCAGGAGGCCCTGACCCTGGTCGAGAACTACCTCCAGGAGCTCTCCCCCGAGCTGAACGTGACCCGCCTGCTGGGAGAGTTCCTCGACGGGTACACCATCCACCACCAGATGCTCTCCGCCTCGTACAGCGTCGGGGGGCCTTCGGCCGGCTTCGCCCTGGCGATCAACACCCTCTCGGTGCTGCTGCAGCTGCCGGTCTTCAACGACTTCGGCATCACCGGGGCGCCCTGGATCAAGGGGGCCCAGACGGGCGAGGTGGGAGCCTCGGTGATTATCGGCGGACACCGCAAGAAGGCCGAAAAGGTACTCCAGTACCTGCCACGCATGTACATGCCGTTGCAGAACTACCAGGACATCGAGCCGGAGGTTCTCGAAGCCTACCGGATTGCAGGGCGGGATATTCGCGGTGTCCGCTCCTTCTCGGCGCTCGTCCCCGAGGTGCTCCAGGTCAGTCCCCTGCAGCGACAGCGCTTCGAGCGCTTTCACTTGCTGCGCATCGAGCGCGACCTGAAGCGGGGCGCCGGGGAGGGGGAAGGCGACGAAGCGCGCCTGGCGAAGCTGGAACGCGAGCTGCGACAGGAGGTCGAGGGGGAAATCCGTCGGCGCATGCAGGTCATCGCCCGGACGGTGCGGACGGGAGAGGCGTTCGCGAGCCTCGCCGGACTGTTCGCCGCCGATCAGCCCGCCAAGGCCGCAGTCGAAGGTCCCGAGGCGTCCCGCGGCCTCTCGGTCGAGCGTTGACTGGCGGGGCTAGGCCCGGGGGAGCAGCTCTTCCTGTGCGCTCTGGGGGGAGCCCTGGTTGTGGAGATAGACGCTGCGGCTCGGGAAGGCGATCTCCAGCCCCATCCCCTCGAGAATGTCCATGATCTTCAGGCACACGTCCTGGCGGGCGTCGAGGTACTCGCGCCAGACCGTGGTGGTGGTGAAGCAGTAGACCATGATGTCGAGGGAGCTGGCGCCGAAGTCGGTGAAGTGGACCAGGAAGAACTCCTGGTCGATGGCCGGATGGCTGGTGAGCATGGCGCGGACCCGCTGGACCGCCGTGCGCATCTGCTCGGGGCTGGTGGCGTAGGTGACGCCGACCGTCATCTTGATGCGCCGCTTCGGCATGCGGCTGAAGTTGTTGACCGCAAGGTTGGCGATCACGTTGTTCGGCACGGTGATCAGGGTCTTGGCGAAGGTGCGGACCTTGGTGGAGCGGAAGCCGATCTCCTCGACGGTCCCCTCGAGATCCCCGGCCTTGATCCAGTCGCCGATCTTGAAGGGGCGGTCGAGGATGATCATCAGCGAGCCGAAGATGTTGGAGAGGGTGTCCTTGGCGGCGAGCGCCACTGCCAGGCCGCCGATCCCGAGGGAGGCGAGCAGTCCCGAGATCGAGTAGCCGAGGTTCTGGATCGCCATGATCGCGGCGATGACGATCACGAAGGCCTTGAGGCTCTTGCGGATGAAGGGGATCAGGTGGTCGTCGAGCTGGGAGTCGGTCTTTTCCGCCCAGCGGGTCAGGAAGGTGTCGACCAGGTCGGTGAGGTTGAAGAAGATCCAGGCCACTCCCCCGGTGACCATCAGCTTGAGCAGCCCCTGCACGAACAGCCTCAGGTTGACCGGTTCCACGGGGAGGGCGAGGATCGCGGCCGCGACGAACAGCCCGGCGGTGAAGACCAGGAATTCGAGCGGTTTCTGCAGGCTCTGCACGAACAGGTCGTCGTAGTCGGACGCGGTCCGTTGCGACAGCGGCCGCATGACGCGCGCGAAGAAGTGCGCCAGCAGCTTGCGACCCAGCAGGGCCACGATCAGGGCGGTGAAGGCGCCGGCGAACTGGCCGACGCTGGTGCCGAGAAAGGTTTTGTCGAGTAGCGCGAAGATATCCTGAATCATCTGTCCCTCCCTGCGAGTGCCCCCTAGATAGCAGAAGTCCCTGGCCTTTTCAAGTCACCGCTCCCCCTGCAGGTTGACGACGCTGTGCTACAATGGGGGTGCATTTCATGACCCGAGGAGAGAGTCCATGGCCCGTTCCCGTGACAGTTTCAGGACCCGTCAGCCGCTGGTGGCCGACGGAAAAAGCTACGATATTTTCAGCCTCGCCGCCCTCGAAAAGGAGAGCGGCCTTTCCTTGACCCGCCTCCCCCTGACCCTCAAGGTGTTGCTCGAAAACCTGCTCCGCTTCGAGGACGACGAAACGGTGAACGCCGACGATATCCGCGCCCTGCTCGCCTGGCTGGACCGCCGCGCGAGCGACCACGAGATCGCTTTCCGCCCGGCGCGGGTGCTGATGCAGGATTTCACCGGGGTGCCGGCGGTGGTCGACCTGGCGGCGATGCGTGACGCGGTGGCCCGCGCCGGAGGCGACCCGCAGGCGATCAACCCCCAGGTCCCGGTCGATCTGGTCATCGACCACTCGGTGATCGTCGACGAGTACGGTGCGCCGCAGGCCTTTGACGTCAACGTGCAGAAGGAGATGGAGCGGAACCGCGAGCGCTACGCTTTTCTGCGCTGGGGACAGCTCGCCTTCGAGAACTTCCGCGTCGTCCCGCCCGGAACCGGGATCTGCCACCAGGTCAACCTCGAGTACCTGGGGCGCACGGTCTGGAGCGAGGAGCAGGACGGGCGCACGCTTGCCTATCCCGACACCCTGGTCGGTACCGACAGCCACACCACGATGATCAACGGTCTCTCGATCCTCGGCTGGGGGGTCGGGGGGATCGAGGCGGAGGCGGCGATGCTCGGCCAGCCGATCTCCATGATCATCCCCGAGGTGGTCGGCTTCCGCATGACCGGCAAGCTCAACGAGGGGGTGACCGCCACCGACCTGGTGCTGACCGTTACCCAGATGCTGCGCGAGTTCGGGGTGGTCGGCAAGTTCGTGGAATTCTTCGGCTCCGGGCTGTCGCAGATGCCGCTGGCCGATCGTGCGACCATCGCCAACATGTCCCCCGAGTACGGGGCGACCTGCGGCTGGTTCCCCATCGACAACGTCACCCTCAACTACCTGAAGCTCACCGGCCGCGACGAAGTGGTGCCGCTGGTCGAGGCCTATGCCAAGCACCAGGGCCTGTGGCGTGACGACGGCAGCCCCGATCCCGAGTTCAGCGACGTGCTGGAGCTCGATCTCGCCACGGTCAAACCGAGCCTGGCGGGACCGAAGCGGCCCCAGGACCGGGTCAATCTTGAGGACCTCAAGGCCGCGACCGAGAAGACCTTCCCCGAAGGCGAGGCAGGCAAGAAAGTTGCGGTCAAGGGAGAGGACTTCGAACTCAGGCAGGGGGACGTG
This sequence comes from Desulfuromonadaceae bacterium, assembly GCA_003246035.1. The sequence goes on from QKBP01000018.1 coordinate 29,574, forward strand.
GTCATCTCGGCCATCACCTCCTGCACCAACACCTCGAACCCGGCGGTGATGATGGGGGCCGGTCTGGTGGCCAAGAAGGCGGTGGAGAAGGGGCTCCGGCAGAAGCCCTGGGTCAAGACCTCCCTCGCGCCCGGCTCCAAGGTCGTGACCGACTACCTCGAAAAGGCCGGGCTGCAGGAGTATCTCGACCGGCTCGGCTACAACGTGGTCGGTTACGGCTGCACCACCTGCATCGGCAACTCGGGACCGCTGGTCGGGCCGATCGCCGAGGCGATCGACCAGGGTTCCCTGACGGTCTGTTCAGTCCTCTCGGGGAACCGCAACTTCGAGGGGCGCATCCACGCCCAGACCCGCAACAGCTGGCTCGCCTCCCCGCCGCTGGTGGTCGCCTTCGCGCTGGCGGGAACGACGCGCATCGACCTGACCTCCGAGCCGCTCGGGAAGGACAAGGACGGCCACGACGTCTACCTGGCCGACATCTGGCCGAGCGACGCCGAGATCGCGGAGCTGGTCAAGACCGTCTCGGCCGACATGTTCCGGGAGAAGTATGCCGACGTCTTCACCGGCAACGACGCCTGGCGCAACCTCGATATCCCCAAGGGGAAGACCTACGCCTGGCAGCCCGACTCGACCTACGTCAAGGAGCCCCCTTTCTTCGAGGTGCGCAAGGAGATGCCGGAAGGGTATGCCGGCTTCGGGGGGGCGCGCCTGCTCGCCCTGCTCGGTGACTCGATCACCACCGACCACATCTCCCCGGCCGGGGCGATTCTCGCCAGCAGCCCCGCCGGCCGCTACCTGCAGGAGCACGGCGTCAAGCCCTCCGATTTCAACTCCTACGGCTCGCGCCGCGGCAACCACGAGGTGATGATGCGCGGGACCTTCGCCAATATCCGCATCCGCAACGAGCTGGTCCCCGAAACCGAAGGCGGAGTCACCCGGCATATTCCGAGCGGCGAAGAGCTGAGCATCTACGACGCGGCGATGAAATACCAGCAGGAGCAGACCCCTCTGGTCATCGTCGCCGGCAAGGAGTACGGGACCGGTTCGAGCCGGGACTGGGCGGCGAAGGGGACCCTCTTGCTGGGCGTCAGGGCGGTGATCGCCGAAAGCTACGAGCGGATCCACCGCTCCAACCTGATCGGCATGGGGGTGCTGCCGCTGCAGTTCAAGGAGGGGGTGAGCCGCAAGACCCTCGAACTCGACGGCAGCGAGACGTTCGCAGTCCCCGGCCAGAGCGAAAGTCTGCAGCCCGGACAGGACGTCACCGTGCGAATAACCCGGAACGACGGCTCGACGGAGGACGTGACGATGACCTGTCGCCTCGATACCGGCAACGAAATCGCCTACTTCCAGAGCGCTGGAATTCTCAACTACGTACTCCGCCGTCTCGTTGGATAGGCGGCACAGCGGGGGGGGCTGTCCCCCCCCTTTTTTTTCTTGAGCAAATTACTTTAGAAAGGCCTCCGCTCTCCTCTATAATGAAAAAAAGCCCCTCGGATGAGGGGCTGTTTCCGGGAGAGTCCATTGTCCAAGAAGTCCCCTCCGGCGAGATTGTCCGCCATGTCCTGTACGCGTCCGTCAGCGCTTACCGATCGTCTGCAAAAAGTCATCGACAGCATCCCCGCGCCGGTCTTCTGCAAGGATGACAAGGGTGTGTATACCGATTGTAACGAAGCCTTCTGTCAATTCATCGGATATTCGCGCGAAGAGATCGTCGGTCAGACCGTTTTCGGCGTCGCCCCGTCGGAGCTGGCCGAGGTGTATCACAAGGCCGACCTGGATCTCATGGAGGCTGGAGGGATTCAGGTTTACGAGACCAAGGTGCGCTGTGCTGACGGTTCCTATCGCGACGTGATGTTTCATAAATCGGTCATGCTTGCCGAATCGGGCGAGGTTGAAGGCCTTGTCGGCGTGATGCTCGATATCTCGGCGCGTAAACAGCTCGAAGAGCAGGTGCTGGTGATTTCGCGCGGGGTCGCCCCGGCTGCCGGCGAGAACCTGTTCCTCCCCTTGGTCAAGCACCTCGCAGAAGCCCTGAACGCCGATGTGGCTTTGGTCGGCATGCACGCTGCCGATGACCCGATGAACATCGAAACACAGGCGGTATGGGCCGACGGCGCGGAAGCCGCGAACATCGTCTACCCGCTCTCCGGGACTCCCTGCGAGCAGGTAACGATTCAGGGGGTCTGCTCCTATCCGGAGCATGTCCAGCAACTCTTCCCGAAGGACAGGTTGTTGGTCGACATGGGTGTCGAAGCGTACGTGGGCGCCCCCCTGGTCGACAGCTCCGGAGATTCTCTCGGCGTGCTGGTGGTCCTGTTTCGCGAGCCTCTCGCCGGGTTGGGGCACCTCGAGACCCTGTTGAAGATTTTTGCCTCCCGGGCCGCGGCGGAGATCGAACTGCTCAAGCGCGACCAGCAGCTGGCCAAAAGCGAGCGTCGCCTGCGAACCGTGTTCGAGAACACCCCGGGTCTCAGCGGCCTGCTGAACGTCCATGGCGAGATGCTGCGGGTCAACCGCACCGCGCTGAAGATGATCAATGTCAGCGAAGAGGAGATCCTGGGGAAATATTTCTGGGAGACACCCTGGTGGACCCATTCGACAGAGCTGGCGGAGCGTCTGCGCGAGTCCGTTCAGAAGGCTGCGGCCGGTGAAGAGGTGTCGTTCGTTGCGACCCACATCGACGCCAGCGGCGAAGAGCGTATCATCGACTTCTCCCTCCGGCCGATCGTCGAGAACGGGAAAATCGTTTACCTTCTGCCGGAAGGGCACGACATCACCGAAATCATGCAGACGGAAGCCGCCTTGCGGGAGAGCGAGGAGCGTTTCCGGGCGATCCTCGACACCAGCCCCGATGCCATGATCCTCGTGCAGCCGGACGAGGGGGTGATCGTCGGCGTCAACAAGGGGTTTTGCGAGTTGACGGGATACAGGCACACCGAGGTCATCGGCAAAAGTTCTCTCGATCTCGGCCTGTGGCTCAACGAGGGCGACCGAGACCGTTTCTACGGGGAGTTGGAAAGGCTCGGCACGGTCACCAACTTGGAGGCCGAGTTCTGCATGCGGGACGGCAGCGTGCGCATCGGACTGCTCAGCGCCCGCATGGTCCCTCTGGTCGAGGAGCCGCTCCTGTTGCTGGTGGTGCGGGATGTCACCGGTATGAAGGCGGTCGAATTGGCCCTGCAGCAGAGCGAGGACCGTTACCAGGCCTTTGTCGCCAACAGCACCGAGGGGATCTTCCGTGCCGATCTCGATCCCCCCATGGAGGTCTCTCTCCCCTTTGATGAGCAGGTCGAGTTCGTGATCGAGCGGGTCTGCATCTCCGAATGCAACCACGAGTTTGCCCGCATTTACGGATTCGAGTCGCCGGAGCAGATGGTCGGGCGGTACTCGCTGGAGTTCTACGACCCCGACAGCATCCGCGAGGTCGTCGTCGCCTTCATCGAGGGGGGGTACCGGATGAGCGCCCGGGAGACCCGCCAGTTCACGGCCGAGGGAGAGGAACTCTGGCTCGAGACATCGCTGGTCGGGACGGTCGAGGATGGCAAGCTGGTGCGCCTGTGGGGGACCCGTCGGAACGTGACCGAGAGCCGACGGCATCGCGAGGCCCTCGAGTTCATGGCCAACCACGACAGCCTCACCAAACTCCCCAACCGCTTCTGGCTGAAGCGGGCCACCGATCTGGCTCTGGAGCGCCGTCAAGAGGATGGCGAACGTCTCGCCCTGCTGCTGATCGACTTGGACCGCTTCAAGGATATCAACGACAGTCTCGGCCATCATGCGGGCGACGTACTGCTCAAGCAGCTTGGCTTAAGGCTCTCCGAGTACCTCAAGGCCCAGCGCTGCCATTTGGCCCGCCTCGGTGGCGATGAATTCGCCGTGCTGATCCCCCTCTTCACCCCGCCCCGACGTCCGCAGCAGCTCGCAGGCGAGATCCTGCGCCTGATCAAGCAGCCTTTCAACCTCGAGGGGATGCAGGTCGAGATCGGGGCGAGCGTGGGGATCAGCTGTTACCCCGAGCATGGCGATTCGCCTTCGACCCTGCTGCGCTGCGCCGATGTCGCCATGTATCAGGCGAAGAAGGATGTGCGGGGATACCGGGTGTATGACGTCGGCAGTGACCCCAACAGCCCCGAGAAGCTCGCTCTCTACTCGGAGCTCGGCCAGGCGATCCGCTCCGGGCAGATGCTCCTGCACTTCCAGCCGAAGGTCGATCTGCGGGAGGAGCGACTGACCGGATTCGAGGCCCTGGTGCGCTGGCAGCATCCGCTGCGGGGGTTGATCCCTCCGGCCGAGTTTATCCCGTATGCGGAGCTCGGCTCACTGATCGTGCCGCTGACCCACGAGGTCCTCGAGCAGACCTTCGGCCAGTGGCGGCGCTGGAGCGATGACGGGCTGAACACCCGCGTCGCGGTGAACATCTCGCCGCGCATGCTGATGGACGAGGAACTGGTGCCGAAGGTCGAGGAGCTGGTGCGCAAGTATCGGGTCCCGGCCGGGAGCATCGAGTTCGAGCTGACCGAGACGGCCCTCTTCCACGACCCGGTCCATGCCGAGGAGGTGCTCAACCGTTTTCACGCCATGGGGATACGGCTCTCGGTCGATGACTTCGGTACCGGCTACTCTTCGCTCTCCCTGCTGCGGAGGCTGCCGCTGCACGCGCTCAAGGTCGACCGCAGCTTCGTGGCGCAGATGGTGGCCAGCGAGATCGATATGAACCTGGTCAGATCGACGGTCAATCTCGCACACAACCTCGGGCTGCAGGTGGTCGCCGAAGGGGTCGAGAATCCCGAGACCCTCGATGCCCTGGCCGAGATCGACTGTGACGAAGCGCAGGGATTCCATGTCGGCCGCCCGATGCCGCCGGGCGAGGTCGAGGGCTGGCTGGAGCGTGGACGCTGGAGAGGATAGCTTGGGAAACGGTCTGGTCGACGGTGCTGCAGGGAGCCGGGGCTAGCGTCCCCACAGCAGGCGTGTGAGCATCCCGGTGAAGAACCCCCATGCGAAGTTGTAGAGCATGACGAACAGCGGCAGCATGAGGCCGAGCTTGAGCCCCATCTGACCGTACGGGGTGGTGTAGGGATAGAAGTAGAAGAGCTGAACGAGGGTGGGGGCCAGACTGATCAGGAGGCCCTTGCGGATCCAGCGACGGCGCGAACGGGGCGAGCCGACCAGCAGGAAATAGGCGAGCGCCCAGATCCCTCCCCAGACCAGGCGGGGGTAGAGCCATGCCAGGGTGAACGCTGGAGCGAGGGTGACACCGGCGAGCTCGGTGACCCCCCAGTTTCCGAATGCCCAGGCCAGGGCGCTGCTGCACAGGGCCCCGAGCATTCCGGCTACAAAGCAGACGGCCATCAGAGCGTTGCTGTTCTGCATCGAAGACCTCCTTCGGGATCAGGCCTCGCCCATGCTACCACTACGGAACCCCTGCAGGTCAAGGGTCACGTAGGTAAAACCGAATTCTTTGAGGCGCTCCACGAGTGCGCTGCGCCATGCCTGGTCGAGCAGGCGGGGGAAGTCGTCCGGGTCGAGCTCGATGCGGGCCAGGTTGTCGTGGCAGCGCACGCGAAAATTTCCCAGTTCCAGGCTCTGCAGGAAGTCCTCGCAGCGTTCGACCCGGGCCAGGTTGTCAGCCGTGAGCGGCGTGCCGAAGGGGATGCGCGAGGCCAGGCAGGCGAAGGAGGGACGTTCGGCGGTCGGCAGCCCCAATTGGCGACTCAGGCTGCGGACCTCCTGTTTGCCGAGTCCGCATTCGGCCAGGGGGGAGAGCACGCCGAGTTCCTCGAGGGCCTTGAGCCCCGGGCGGTCCTCGCCGAGATCGTCGCGGTTGGTGCCGTCGACCAGGTGGGTAAAGCCGAGTTCGGCGAGTTTTCCGCGGAACAGGCTGAAGATGTGGTGCTTGCAGTGGTAGCAGCGATCCCGCGGGTTGGTCGCCACGTTTTCGAGCTGCAGGACGTCCTCGTGGAGGACCACGTGGCGGACCCCGAGGTGCTCGGCCATTTCCCGCGCCTCGCCCTGTTCACGCCGGGGGACCAGTTGGGTCGCGGCGGTCAGGGCGACAACCCGCTCGGAGCCGAGGGTGTCACGGGCAACGGCCAGCAACAGGGTCGAGTCGACCCCGCCTGAAAACGCCACAGCCACCTGCTCGAGGTGGCTGAGTCGCGTACGTAGCTGAACGAATTTCTCTTCCGTCGTCAATCGAAGATCCCCGTCGAGAGGTAACGCTCTCCCGTATCGCAGAGAATGGTTACGACCTGCTTCCCCGGTCCGAGTCGCCGGGCGATCTGGCTGGCGGCGTACACGTTGGCCCCGGCAGAGATGCCGACCAGAAGTCCCTGGTCGCGGGCCAGGCCGCGGGTGGTGGCGACCGCCTGCTCGTCGCTCACGAGCATGACCTCGTCGTAGATGTCGGTATCGAGGACGTCGGGGACGAAGCCGGCGCCGATCCCCTGGATGCCGTGTGGTCCGGGGTCTCCGCCGGAGAGGACCGGCGAACCATCCGGCTCGACGGCCACGATCAGGGTCTCGGGCTGGCTGGCGCGCAGCGCCCGGCCGACCCCGGTGATCGTACCGCCGGTGCCGACCCCGGCGACAAAGGCGTCGACCCGGCCGTCGAGGGCGGCAAGGATTTCGGGACCGGTGGTCTGCTCGTGGATCCGCGGGTTGGCGGGGTTGGCGAACTGCTGGGGCATGAAGCCGCGGCGCTGGGCGACGATTTCCTCGGCCTTATCGATCGCGCCGCGCATGCCGAGATTGCCGGGGGTCAGAACCAGTTCAGCCCCGAAGGCTCCCAGCAGCCGGCGGCGCTCCTGGGACATGGTGTCGGGCATGGTCAGGACCAGGCGATAGCCGCGGATGGCACAGGCCAGTGAGAGGCCGATGCCGGTATTGCCGCTGGTCGGTTCGACGACCAGCCCCCCCGGCTTGAGCAGCCCATCCTGCTCGGCCTGTTCGAGCATGGCCAGGGCTATGCGATCCTTGACGCTCCCGCCGGGATTGTTCGCTTCCAGCTTTCCCCACAGCGTCGCGCAGTCCGCCTGGTCAGGCAGTTCGATGCGGACCAGCGGGGTGTTGCCGATCTGTCCAAGCGCTTTTTCGCTGCGCGCCGTTGGCATGGTGGACTCCGTCTGTGTCGATTCGGGATGGTTCAGATGAAATACATGTAGCGGTGGTCGAGTTCCTTTTCGAGCCCCATGTCCTTCCCCTTGTTGCACAGGTCGCGCAGGGAGATGCCGCTGAAAAAGTTGTTCAGCATCTGGCTCGCTTCGGTCCAGAGGTCCTGGGTGACGCACTGGCCGTCAAATTCGCACTGGCGGGAGCTCGAGGTGGTTTTGCGCCCCTTGCAGGCGTTCTTGCGGCTGCAGTCGACCAGCTTGAATTCCCCTTCGGCGGCGAGGATGATTTCGGCGACGCTGATCTCCTCGGGCTTGCGCGAGAGGTAGTAACCACCCTGCGGCCCACGCCGGCTCTTGACCAGCTTGGCCTTCTTGAGGTCCTGGAAGATCTGCTCGAGGTAGCGGGGGGAGATCGCCTGGCGGCGCGAGATGTCCTTGATCTGTACCGGGAGGGTACCGGCATTGTAGGCCATGTCGAACATGGCGCGTACACCGTAGCGGCTTTTGGTGGTTAAACGCATGCGTGAACTCCTTTTCTAAAGGCTGGAACGGATTATGGCTAAACTGCACGAATTCTGTCAAGAAATAAATACGGTAAAAAATCGTTGTTTGGGGGCTAAATGCCCATCCCGAGCATCTTGACGGGGGTCGCGCAAGGGCTAGAATTGAACACGGAGAGAGGTGTTTCGTGTCCGGAATATCTGCGAAGAAATAACCGAGAAAGGGGGTGTTTGGTCGTGTTGCCGACCCGCTGGGATCCGTTCCGTGAACTGACCCGAGACCTGGGGATGCTGCACCGTGAATTCGACGAGCTGTTCCGTCGCACCTTCGGTGCCGAGCGTTCCACCGTCGGTGAAGACCTGCGTCTGCCGCTGGTCAACACTTTCGTGAAAGACAATATCCTCCATGTCGAAGCCGAACTGCCGGGTGTTCGCAGCGAGGACCTCGACGTGAACGTCGAAGGGCGCGTCCTGACCATCCGCGCGAACATCAGCTCTGAAAGCGAAGTCAAGGAGGAGCATTACCTGCTGCGCGAGAGCCGCAAGCAGTCGTTCCTGCGTCGCCTCGATCTGCCGGAGAGCGCCAATGCCGATGAAATTCACGCCCAGTTTGATGACGGCGTGCTGCGCCTGAGCATGCCGATGGCCAAGAAGGCTATTGAGGGGCGCAAGATCCCGATCGAGACCGCGAAGAAGAAAGTCCACTGACGCCTCCGGGCGTTGGTCTCCTCTCTCGCCCGGCCGGGCACAGATGAATCGCCGTGAAGGCGATTTTTTTTGTCCGCGCGGTGTCCGCAGGAAAGCGGCCGCCCGAAGGCGGCCGCGTCAGGGCGGTCAGGGGGTGAGGAGGTCGGGGGAGAAATGGTAGGTGGCGAAGTAGTCCTCGAGGGTTTCGGCGCGGCGGATCTTTTCGACCGTACCGTTGCTGCGCAGCATCAGTTCCTGGGGGCGCAGGCGGCCGTTGTACTGGAAGCCCATGGCGTGGCCGTGGGCGCCGGTGTCGTGGATGACCAACAGGTCGCCTTCGGCGATCGGCGGCAGCTCGCGCTGGATGGCGAACTTGTCGTTGTTTTCGCACAACGAGCCGACCACGTCGTAGGTCTCGCTGGCCGCGGCACCCTGCTTGCCGAGGACCTCGATATGGTGGTAGGAGCCGTACAGCGCCGGGCGCATCAGCGATGACATGCAGGCGTCGAGGCCGATGTACTTGCGGTAGGTGTCCTTGTGGTTGATGGCGGTCGCTACCAGCGCACCGTGGGGGCCGGTCATGTAGCGCCCGCTCTCCATGTACATCGCCGGGGCGTAGCCGTGGCGCTCTTTGAAGGCGTCGAACAGGGTGGTGATCTCGCCGGCCATGCGAGGGATGTCGAGGGCCTGCTGGTCGGGGCGGTAGGGGATGCCGAAGCCTCCGCCGATGTTGACGAACTCGAAGCGGATGCCGAGCTCCCCTTCGACCAGTTCGGCAATCTCCAGGACCATGCGGGCGGTCTCGACCATGTAGGTGTAGTCGAGCTCGTTGGAGGCGACCATGGTGTGGAGTCCGAAGCGCTTGGCGCCGCGTTCCATCGCCTTGCGGTAGGCGGGGACCACCTGCTCGTGGGTGACGCCGTACTTGGCCTCCACCGGGTTGCCGATGATCACGTTGCCGGTCCGGCGCGGGCCGGGGTTGTAGCGGAAGCAGACCAGCTCGGGCATCTCGGGGACCTTGTCGACCAGGGTGATGTCGTCGAGGTTGAGAATGCAGCCGCCGTCCTGTGCGGCAAAGGCGAATTCCTCGGCGCTGGTGTTGTTGGAGGTGAACATGATCTCCTCCGGCTGTGCGCCGAGTTCGCGCGCCAGGACCAGCTCCGGGATCGAGCTGCAGTCGAAACCGAACCCCATCTTCGCCATCAGCTTGAGGATCTCGCGGTTGGGGAGCGCCTTG
>QKBP01000024.1 GCA_003246035.1 Desulfuromonadaceae bacterium
GTTTACATAATATATCTTATGCGACATTGTGCCATGGATGCCGGTAGAGACCCTCTGCCAAGGGGGTAAGGATGCGACGCGCTGCAGACCCAACCAATAAGGTGGACGAGAAACTCCCATAAGACAAAAACTGCCCCTGAGGGCAGTCTCGACAGCAAACCTCGCCGCAAATCCCCCGGGCAACCCCTGCCTAGGCTTGAGATCGTCGATCTGGGGGCAAATTTCGCAGCCCCTTTTTTGTGCAAAACGTTGGAATATCGGATTGTTGTGGAATTCAATGGACTCGGTTCAACATGTCGTCGAAATATTCGCGGCCAGCGACGAATCGCTGGATCTCGACACCCATGCCTGCATTGGGGTCGGCCCAGACCAGGTTCGGTGCGACCTGCTTGGAGAACTTGACGACACCGAAGAATCGGACCTCATGATCGTCGTCCGTCGTCAAGATCACGCGTATCTCTGCATTGACCGGGAACGTCTTTGCGCTCTTGAGGAAGATACCGGTCGCCGAAATGTCTTCGGTGAACCCGATATTGGCAAGGTCGTTCTGTCCGAAGCGGACTCCCAGGCGGGAGCGGATGCGTTTGTCGTGGCGAATTCCAGGCATAGGAAAACTCCTCCTGAATTCGTTGACGTCTTTTAAATCCTTATAAACGAATCTTCTCCGGATGCAACCCCCTGCTCTTCTTTCATTAAAATGAAAAAGGGCGACCCGGTCAGGTCACCCTTTTTCATCGTTGTTGGTCGGGGCGAGAGGATTTGAACCTCCGACCCCCTGCACCCCATGCAGGTGCGCTACCAGGCTGCGCTACGCCCCGTCACACAACGAGTCGGGATTATGGTGTCTCGACCCCTAAATGTCAAGCGAAAAGTCGCCCTCGGCACCCTTCCCTTCAGGGAAATTTTCAAATGAGTCTAAACAGTTACAGCTTGCGCCGATCGATGACGCGCTGCGCCTTCCCTTCATGTCGCGGTATCGACGCCGGTTCGACCAGTTTGACCTTGGCGCTGACCCCCAGTACGGACGCCAGGCGTCGCGAGACCTTGTCGATAAAGGCTCGCTGCATCTTCATTTCGTCGAAGAAAATCTTTTCGTTGACCTCGACCTGAACCTCGAGGGTGTCGACATTCCCCTGGCGCTCGATAATCAGTTGATAATGGGGTTCGCACCCCTCGACCTGGAAGAGCACTTCCTCGATCTGGGTCGGGAAGACATTGACACCCTTGATGATCAGCATGTCGTCGCTACGCCCCATGGTCTTGTCCATGCGCACATGGGTTCTGCCGCAGGCACACGGCTCATAGTGAAGGCGCGTGATATCCCGGGTCCGGTAGCGGATCATCGGCAGGGCTTCCTTGGTGATGGTCGTCAGGACCAGTTCGCCGACAGACCCCTCAGGGAGAACCAGTCCGCTCTCCGGGTCGATAATTTCGGGGATGAAATGGTCCTCGAAGATGTGCATGCCGCGACGGGCCTGGCATTCACCAGCAACACCGGGGCCAATGATCTCGGAGAGCCCGTAGTTATCGGTCGCGAGGATGTCGAGTCGGCGCTCGATCTCCCGGCGCATCTCCTCGCTCCAGGGCTCCGCGCCGAAAAGCCCGATCCGTAGGGCCAGCGATCGTGGATCGATGCCATTGCGCTCAAGGTAATCGGCAATCGTCAGGGCGTAGGACGGGGTGCAGACCAGGGCCGTCGACCGGTAGTCCTGCATGATCATGACCTGCTTCTCGGTGTTCCCGCCGGATATGGGGATGACCGAGGCGCCGATCTTCTCGGAGCCGTAATGAAGGCCGAAAGCGCCGGTGAACAGCCCGTATCCGAAGGCAATATGGACGATGTCGTCGTGGGTCACCCCGGCTGCGGTCATGAAGCGGGCCACCAGTTCGGACCAGGTCTGCAGGTCATTGCGGGAGTACCCGACCACGGTCGGCTTACCGGTCGTCCCGGACGACGAGTGGATACGCACCACTTCGCGCATCGGCACGGCGAACATGCCGTAGGGGTAATTGACGCGCAGGTCTTCCTTGGTCGTGAATGGAAGCTTGCTAAGATCCTCGAGGCTTGTGATGTCACTCGGCGAGAAGCCGGCCTCACGGAACTTGCCCTGATAGCACGGAACCCTGTCGGCCGCGCGTGCCAGTGTCTCATGGAGGCGCTGCAGTTGCAGTTTTCGCAAGGCCTCGCGCTCGAGTGTTTCGTATTCGGGATTCCAGATCGACGGCTCTGTCACGGCGGCCACTTTATCCTGTTTCGAGAGAATGTGCATATCTATCTGTAATTACAAGATTCCATAGATATTGCGACCCTCGATAACATTGACCTTGTTCTTCTGGAGAACGTTGATCGCCGCGTCAACTTCGTCGAAACGGAAGATGATGACGGCGTTGTCGCCGCTCCGCTCGACGAACGCATACATATACTCGACATTCACCCCGGCCTGGTCGAGAATCGCCAGAATCCCGTGCAGACCTTTCGGTCGGTCAGGAACCTCGACGGCGACCACTTCGGTCTTGCTGACGGTAAACCCCTTCTCCTTCAGCACCACCTTGGCCTCGTCGGTGCGGTCGACGATCAGGCGCAGGATACCGAAATCGGACGTATCGGCCAGGGAGAGCGCACGAATATTGATCCCGGCATCCCCTAAAACTCCGGAGACTTCGGCCAGACGACCGGTCTTGTTCTCAATGAAGATGGATATCTGTTCAACTTTCATGGCTCCCCTCCCCTATTTGCGGTTGTCGATAACGCGCTGGGCCTTACCCTCACTTCTGGCGAGTGACCGGGGTTCGACCAGCCTGACCTTGCAGGTGACCCCGAGGAGATCTTTGATGTCGCCCTGGATGCGCTGTGAAAGCTGCTGCAGAACCTTGACCTCGTCACTGAATATCTGTTCGTTGACTTCGACTTGAACTTCCAGAGTGTCGAGGTTTTCTTCACGATCTATGATCAGCTGGTAATGGGGTTCTACCCCTTCGATGTTGAAAAGGACACTCTCGATCTGGCTCGGAAAGACATTGACACCACGGATGATCAGCATGTCGTCGCTCCGGCCACTCATCCGCTCGAGGCGCACGTGAGTGCGCCCACAGACACACGGCTCCGCGATCAGGCGGGTGATGTCGCGGGTCCGGTAGCGGATCAGGGGAATGCCTTCCTTGGTGATGGTGGTGATGACCAACTCCCCCTTCTCGCCATGCGGGAGCACTTCACCACTTTCGGGGTCGATGACCTCGGCGATAAAGTGATCCTCCCAGATGTGCAGTCCATTCTGAGCCTCGATACATTCGATCCCGACACCGGGACCGAGAATCTCCGAGAGTCCGTAGATGTCGATGGCCTTGATACCCAGTTTCTCCTCGATCTCGGCCCGCATCTGCTCACTCCAGGGCTCGGCGCCGTGAATACCGACCCGGAGTGGCAATTTGCGGATGTCGACCCCTTCCTCCGCAGCGACCTCGGCCAGGAACAGGCAGTAAGAAGGCGTGCAGGTGAGGACCGTGGAACCGAAGTCCTGCATGATCATGATCTGTTTCTTGGTGTTCCCACCTGACATCGGTATAACCGAGGCACCGATGCGCTCCGCACCGTAATGTGCACCCAGCCCGCCGGTAAATAGGCCATACCCGTAGGCGTTATGGATCACGTCCCCTTTGTGGGCGCCGGCGGCCACAAAGGAACGGGCCATCAGTTCCGTCCAGGTCTCGATGTCACGGCGGGTGTAGCCGACCACGGTCGGTTTACCGGTCGTCCCGGACGAGGCATGGATGCGAACGATCTGCTCGAGAGGGACGGCGAACAGCCCATACGGATAATTGTTGCGCATGTCCTGCTTGAGGGTAAACGGGAGCCGCCGCAGGTCATCGAGCGAAACGATCTGGTCAGCGCTGACTCCGGCCTTCTTGAAGGCCTCCTTGTAGAACGGCACGGTCGCCTGGACCCGGGCAACGGTCTGCTGCAGGCGCTTGAGCTGCAGGGATTCGATCGCCTCGCGCGGAAGAGTTTCGAATTCGTCATTCCAGATCATGGTATGCTCCCGATTCGCGAAAAGGGGTTCAAAGGGCGGCCTGCCCCAACTCGAACGCCTTGATGTTCTCAGCCAGAAACTTCCCGGGGACGAGCTTTTCGAGTGCCGATCTCCACAGGGCATCACCGATCTCCATGCGCTTCGAAAGGGCACCGAGCAAGACCGTATTGACGGTCCGGTAATTTCCAGCCTGATGGGCCTTTTCCATGCCGTCGACGATGACAACATCCTCGACCTGGGCACGGAGCTTGCCGGGTATATCCTCGGGGTAGGTTTCGACCCCGGTTGCGACGGGACCTGGCGCGATCTTCAGGTTGTTGACGACCACCGCGCCACCGCGGCGCAGCATCGGCAGGTAACGATAGGTCTCGAGCAGTTCGAAGCCGAACAGGATATCGGCTGTGCCGGCCGGGATCAGCGGCGAGTAGACCTTCTCCCCCCAGCGCACGTGCGAAGTCACGCTTCCGCCACGCTGGGACATGCCGTGGATTTCACTCTTCTTGACGTCGAAACCGGCCAGCATCAGAACCTCGGAGAGGACTTCGCTGGCCAGCAACGTCCCCTGCCCGCCCACGCCGGCCAGCAGAATGCTTTTTACATCACTCATTTTCAAGTTCTCCAAAGGCGTCGAAGTTGCACACCTGTTCACACACCTTACAGCCTACGCACAACAGGGCATTGACGACGGCTTTCCCCTTCCCCTCTCCGGCGCTCTCCTGCCACTCGATCGCCGGACAGCCGATCTTGAGACAGGCCCTGCAGGAAACGCACTTGACCGGGTCGACCGTCAGGGGGGCACGTCGCTCGGCGTTGCCGCGCCGCTCGAGCATGCAGGTGCGACGTGCTATCACGACGGAGGGCTCAGGGGCAGCCATCGCCGCCTGCAGCGCCTTGCGGGTTGCCGCCAGATCATAGGGGTCAACGACCTGGAGGTCGCGAACGCCGAGGGCACGGCAAAGGGTTTCGATATCGACGGAGGGAGCCTCGCCGCCCTTCAGGGTGTAGCCGGTTCCTGGATTGTCCTGGCGTCCCGTCATTCCGGTGGCGGAGTTGTCGAGGATGACTACGGTTGCCGTGGAACGATTGTAGACCAGGTCCATCAGGCTGTTGACGCCGGTGTGCAGGAACGTCGAGTCGCCCATGATGCCGACGACCTTCTGGCGTTCGCCCTCGGGGAGGACCTTGGCGACACCGGTGGCAGTGCTGATGCCCGCCCCCATGCATACGCAGCTGTCCATGGCCGAAAGCGGCGGTAGTGCCGCCAGGGTGTAGCAGCCGATATCCCCGGTCACAAAAGCTCCGAGTTGCCGCAGGATATGGAAGACCCCACGGTGACCGCAGCCCGGGCACATGTTCGGCGGCCGACCCGGCAACTGTTCGTTCACCGTGTAGGAGAGCTCGGCAGGCTTGCCGTTCACGGCCTCGGCGACCCGTTCCGGTGTCAACTCGCCGCAAATCGGGAAGATCTCTTTGCCGACAACCTCAATCCCCATGGCCCGGATCGCCTCTTCCAGGAAAGGGTCGAGCTCTTCGACAACGTAGACCGTCTTGACCGACGCTGCAAAGTCGCGAATCAACTGCTTAGGAAGCGGATAGACCATTCCGAGCTTGAGAATCGAGGCCTCGGGGAATACCTCCCTGGCGTACTGGTAAGCGACGCCCGAGGTAATCACCCCGATCTCGGAAGAACCCTTCTCGAGGCGGTTGAAGGGCTGACTGCAGGACCATGCTTCGAGGTCGAGGATGCGCTGCTCCACGATCGGATGACGTCGGCGCGCATTGGACGGAAGCATCACGAGCTTCGCAGGGTCCCGCTTGAGGCACGGTTCCGGAAGGCCCGCAACCGGGGGTTGGGGCTTGACGATCGATTTGCCGTGCGAAAGGCGTGTCGTCGAACGGAGCAGTACCGGGGTATCGAACCGCTCGCTCAGATCAAAGGCCAGGCGCGTAAAGGCTCGCGCTTCCTCGCTGTCTGAGGGTTCGAGCATCGGCACTTTTGCAAACTTGGCGTAATTGCGGCTGTCCTGCTCGTCCTGGCTCGAATGCATCTCCGGGTCATCGGCGACCACCAGCACCAGACCGCCTCGTACCCCGATATACGAAAGGGTAAAGAGCGGGTCGGCCGCTACGTTCAGGCCGACATGCTTCATGGTCGCCAGGGCGCGGGCTCCCCCGAAGGAGGCCCCGATCGCGACCTCGAGGGCCACCTTCTCGTTGGGGGCCCAGGAGGCGTCGACCTCGGGATACGCCGTGATATTTTCGAGAATTTCAGTGCTCGGGGTGCCGGGATAGGCAGAGGCTACACGTATGCCGGCTTCAAAGGCGCCTCGGGCGATCGCCTCGTTGCCGGAGAGGATTGCTTGTTCCATGATTCTCCCTAGAGATAAAGATTCAGAGGATGAACTATAGCCAAAAGGGTTGTGGTGAGTCAATCGAGCGCGTCTAGAGCTTCTCTGCAACCTTGAGGAGGGCACCCTCGAGCAGCCCGAAGTCGCTCACTACCAGTCGTTGGCTGGAGCAGAAATCGAGTATCGACATCACGATCTCCAGCCCGGGGAGGATCAGATCTCCCCTCCCCTTTTCCATGCCTGGGAGAGCCTCTCTCTCCGTGACGTCCAGGGGTACGAGCAGATCATGAATTGACTCGAGAGCGATGATGTCGAGCTGATAGTTGTTGACGCGGCGCCAATCGTACGAGGTCATCTGCATATCGAGTGCGGCAAGTGTGGTTACCGTACCCGCCGTCCCGACCGGGACAACCCCGACCGGTAACGGGTAGGATACACCTGCCCGGAGCAGATCGTCGTGCAAGGCGCGCAAGTTCCTGTCGATATGGGCCTGGCGGGCAACTTCACCGGGGTGATGCTCACAGAGCATCACGGTGCCGAGAGGGTAACTGCGTGAGAAAACCGTCTGTCCGTGGGAGACGAGGATGAACTCGGTGCTCCCCCCACCGATATCGAAGATCAGAGCATGTTCCGGGTTGGGTTCGAGTACCGACAGTACCCCGGCACGGGACAACTCGGCCTCGAGATCGCCGGGGATCACTTGCAGGTTAATGCCACATTCAGACCGAACCCTCGCAACAAACTCTGCGCCGTTGGATGCACGACGTACAGCCTCGGTGGCTATCGCCATCAATCCTTCGCAGGGGGACTGGGTGAGAATCTCCGCAAATTCTCCAAGGACTTCAAGGGTACGCTCCATGGCGGGTCCTGAAAGGCCACTCTCCGGATCGAACCCGCCCCCGAGTCGTGTGATTCGCCTGAAATACTCCCGGGGGGAAACGTGGTTCCCCTCAGCCTCGCCCACCAGCAGTCGAACCGTGTTGGTTCCGACATCGATCGCAGCAAACACCTTATTTGCGCCCGACCACGGCCTGGGCGACGTTGTAGGAGTGGTCACCGATTTTTTCGAAGTTGTGCAGCATGTCAATAAACACCAGGCCCGGCAGCACCGCGCATTCTCCGGTGTTCAGACGCGTAATATGGTTGTTGCGCAGCGTGTCCTCGAGCTCGTCGATCGCGTCTTCCATCTTGTCGGCCTGCGGAAAAACCTCGGAGGCCGACAGGCGCTTCTCCATGGCGTTGATGATGAACTGCAGGAAGTCACGCGTTGCACCGGCGATCTCATCGACCTCCAGATCGGCAATCTCTGAAAAGAGAATCTTCTCTTCGACACGGCGCAATCCGAGTTGCCAGAGGTTCTCACAGTGGTCACCGATGCGCTCGAGGTTGTTGACCATGTGCATCATCGAGGTGATTTCCTTCGACGTCTCCTGGGTCACCGACTTCTGGGAGAGCGCCACGAGAAAATCAGTGATCTCCTTCTGCAGCATGTCAACCAACTCTTCCTGCTTCTCGAGGTCCTTGATCAGTTTGACATTCTTATCCTTGAGGAAAGTCATGGTGTTGTCGAAGAGGTCACGGGTCACCTCGGCCATCCTCTTGACCTCGGCCCGCGCCTGACCAAGGGCGATTGGCGGCGTATTGAGAACCCGGTTGTCGATGTACTTGAGATGATACTCCATGAGCTGATCGTTGCCGGGGAGCATGAGGGTCGTGAGCTTTGCGAGCAGACCGACCATCGGAAGGAAGATGATGGTGTTGATGATGTTAAACATGGTATGGGTGTTGGCGATGTGACGGGCGATATACGGCTTGTCACCAATCGCGGCACCGATGGCCGCGGCTTGCTCTGCGGTCTCGACCACGAAATCCGCGGCGCCTCCCGCAGCCGGTTCGGTCATCACTGTAATGAACTTCATAAATACAGGCATCAGCATCAGCATGTAGGCGACACCGATCACGTTGAACATCAGATGGGCCAGCGCCGTGCGCCGGGCTGCGAGATTGGTGCCGATCGCCGCCAGGTTGGCCGTCACGGTCGTACCGATGTTCTCGCCGAGGATCAGGGCGACGCTCCCCTCGAACGTCAGCAGCCCGGAGGATGCGAGCGCCAATGTAATCCCAATGGTGGCGCTGCTGCTCTGTACGATCACCGTCATGATCGCCCCGACCAGGACGCCCAGCAGCGGGTTGTCTCCGACGAGAGTGAAGATTTCCTTGAATTCGGCACTGGTCTTGAGCGGATCGAACGCGCCCTTCATGACCGAAAGGCCGAAGAACAGAATGCCGAATCCGAGCAATATCTCCCCGACATACTGCCAGCGGCGGCTGCGTGCAAAGAGTTTGAAGCCAGCCCCGATCCCGATCGCCGGCAGGGCGTACTTGGTAATCTTGAAGGCAATCAGCTGAGCCGTAACCGTGGTGCCGATATTGGCGCCGAGAATGACCCCGATCGACTGGACCAGGGACATCAAGCCCGCATTCACGAACCCGACCACCATGACGGTCGTCGCACTTGAAGATTGGATGATCGCAGTCACAGCGACACCGACCAGAGTGCCTATGATGCGGTTCGCGGTCAACGCGGCCAGGATCCGGCGCATCCGGTCCCCGGCGACCTTCTGTAGCCCTTCCGACATGACCTTCATGCCGAACAGGAACATCCCCAGCCCACCCAGAAGACCAAAAATCAGCTTTTGATTGAGAAGGATATCGAGCATGTCAAGACTCCGTTGACCTTGATGTATGTGCGCGGCACAAAAAAGAAAAAGCCCGGTCTGGCGACCGGGCTGAATATACGTGATGCAGGGTTACTTTTCAACGCTAAACGGGAAGGCAAATTCCCCGCCGGGGTAGCCCTGTACGGGCGGGATAGACAGTTTCAGGGTGAACGAGGGCATGGTCGTCAGGTCAGCGACAAAATATACCAGACCGGAGATGCGGTTCCCGGGCTTAATCGTTCCCTCGGGAAGTGCCTGGGTGAAAATATCCTGTGGCCGGTTGGCTGCATAATACGGAAGATCACTGGTGAACGAATTGAAATAAGAGCTCTTCTGGGCATCCTCGAGGTAATAGTAGCCGACATACGGGTACGGGACCATATAGGGCAGATCCCTCGAAACCATCTCTTTGACCTGAAGCGGGGAAACCGCCGTAAACTGGCGACCATCCTGGGAGACTAAAAGCAGGTTTTCGAACGGGAAGGACCAGTTCTGGTTGAGACCGTTAGAGACATCGAGGTGGAAACTGGTGATATTGTCGACCTGGCGATAGGGAGCGTACTGGAGCTGGTCCAGGCGCGCAGTCACCGAGACCCCGCTCCGTTCAAGGGTTTGGGAGCCGGCTTTCAGATCGACAATGCCGCCAGGGGTCTCAAGCGGAATGATCTGGGGGGTACAACCCAACATCAGAGCAAGAACAGGTATCAGCCACAGGGTTCGCATAATTCCCTCCGCGAAAAAAGAACAAGCTCAGGCGGAAGCGCGTCCGGCACCGAGGAGAATCATCTCCCGGTACTCCTGGTTGTTTTCACGGATGCGCTGACAGAAAAGGGAAACCAGATTGCGCACGAAACGGAGACCTGAGACCGGGTGCTCGCGGCACATCGTCTCGAAGTCAGGACGTTCAAGTCTCCACAGTACCGCGTCACGGCTCACTCGGGCGGTCGCAGAACGGGGCGCTTCATCGAGAATGGCGAGCTCTCCGAAAACTTCACCGGAGCCGAGACTGACCAGCAGCTGCTCGTCCCCTTCTGAAAGCATCTTGGAGATATCGATCTCGCCGCTCTCGACCAGATAAAGGGATTCGCCGGGCATGTTCTCGATGAAAACGGTCTTGCCGGCCGGAATCTCTCTCTGTTTAAACAGCGGCAGGAGAATCTGAAGATCAATCTCTTCAAGTTCCGCGAAAACGACGCTGTCTTTGAGAAAATCGAGGTCCATGTCGCCTCACTGACGGGTCACAACCGAATCGACATCGGCCACGGCCAGCCCCAGTGTGTCATCATAGAACGCCAGCTGTACGATCGCCTCCGAAGGAGCCTGTGAACCGTAGCCGTTGAAATAGAGATCGATATCCAGTCCAAAGCGCTCCATCAGATAATCCTGCACCGCCATGGCTCGCTGCATCGAGAGAACAAGATTGTAGTCCTCCTTGCCAGTTGGTGTGGCAAAGCCTTCGATGCGCACAACCTTGCTGTCTTTGGTTAATGCCTTGATGTCCTTAGCGATGCGATCCAGGGAACGCTTGGCATCCTCTGAAAGCATATTCGATGCATGGGAAAACTCAACCGAGAGCAGCACGTTACGATGGCTGAGAAATTCCTCGATCTCCTGAAACGTTTTTGAATCGGCCCACGTCAAGGCTGCGTTAAAAAACAGGACAAGAGTCAACAGGGAGCTAAAGAAACATCGCATCATGGAACCTGATTCTCCTTGGGAATAAGTACAAGTAGTTCAATGCGTCGATTCAGTTTGCGTCCTTCGGGAGACGCATTACTTTCAACCGGTTTACGCTCGCCATACCCCTTGAGGAAGATAATCTGGGGATTGAGGCCTTCATTGGAGACCAGATGGCTGGCTACAGAAATGGAACGCTCCATGGCCAGTTTTTCGTTGTAGTTCGCCGAACCGGTGCTGTCGGTATGACCATCGATGCGAACCAGGAACCACTTGTTCATTTTCCTGAGACGATCGACTACCAGCGAAAGGGCTCGACGGCCTTCGTCGGAGAGTTCAGCCAAGCCGAACTCAAAGGTAAATTCGGGGAGACGGTATTTACGGTAAACCGTGGTCTCCAGCGAGCCCCCCGGCAGAGGGATCGGGCCAGAGGCTGTGTAGGCCGGTGCCAGCGGGGAAGCGTCGCTAATAAAGCTCTGTACTGCTGCAGACTGAGATGCCGTAGCCGCTCCTGATCCAACAGCCCGCGAAGCATCTGCCGTCAGGGTGAGTGCCTGCCCTCCCCCGGAAACGGAGACAGCGCCTGGCTGGCTGAACGGGGTGACCGTTGTCGACCCCGCGCCGGCAGCGGTGGTCGAAGCGACCGTAGCGGCTCCGGCGGCGGACGACGGGGCGACCGTAGCGGCTCCGGCGGCGGACGACGGGGCGACGGTCGCGCCGGCACCAGCGGCCGTCTTGGCTGCGGCAGCGGAGGCGCCGTCAGCGGCGACCGTGGTGGTCCCCGCGCCGGCAGCGGTGGTCGAAGCGACCGTAGCGGCTCCGGCGGCGGACGACGGGGCGACGGTCGCGCCGGCACCA
>QKBP01000058.1 GCA_003246035.1 Desulfuromonadaceae bacterium
GACCCCGGCGGCCCGGGCGCAGTCGAACAGGCGCTTGCTGTGGCGCACGGCGTCGGCGTAGCTGAAGCCGCGGTAGTTGAAGCGCACCCAGTAGGTGTTGTAGAGCACCTGCGCCCCACGCAGCGAGGCGGTGAGGCGCTCGGGGTCGTCGAAGGCGAGGGGGTGCGTCTCGACCCGGCCACCGAAGGGGTCGCGTGCGGGGGTGGTGTTGGTCAGGGTACGCACCGTTGCCCCCCGCTCCAGCAGTTCGCGGGCGATGTAGCGTCCGGTATAGCCGAAGGCCCCTGTGACCACGTGCAGTCCGTTGCGCATACGCTCCTCCGTTCTGTATGTTCTGGAATTTGTGAACTATGTCCTCAAAAAAAACGCCCCTAGCGGATGAAGAGGCGGATCATCCCCTTGAGCTGGGTTTCGCTCGCCATGGCCATGTTGGCCAGCTTGTTGAAGGTCTCGAGCATGCTCTTCATCTGCTTGAGGCGATCGACGGCGAGGCCGTCCCCGTGGTTCTGGGCCTCGGCGTAGGTCGCGGCGACGCTGGCGAGGACCGGGTCGAACTCGCGCTCTTTGCGCTTGCGCATGATGTTGAAGAGCATCTCCCAGGCGTTCGGCTCGCAGACGAAGTACTCCCGCCGGTCGCCGGGCTGGAAGACCTTGCGGATCACCTTCCAGGAGCGCAGCTCCTTGAGCGAGGTGCTGACGTTGCTCTTGCTGATCTGCAGGCGCTCGACGATCTCGTCGATGCACCAGGCGCGGTCGGTGATGATCAGCAGGCCGTGGACGCGGGCCACCGAGTTGTTGATCCCCCAGAAGGTCCCCATCGCCCCCCAGGTTTCCACGAATTGATCGACCAGCTGCTCGTTCATGACCTGCTCCGTTCCTTTTGTTCAGAATTTACTGAACAAAGTGTCTGGTGTCAAGGGGTTATCCGTTTCAGGTTCCAGGAGGCGCGCTCGGCGCCGAAAAGCCGAGCGGTGCGAACACCCGCGGTCTCACGGCAAGTGTCTGATCTTGCGCGAAAAATCAGGAATTTCCTGCGTTGTGAAGTGGGGAATAGTTGATAGGATAAGGTTAGGGAAAAGAAATGAACGCACACTGATAAAGCCAAACCTGCCGCGAGGCAGGCTCGGAAAGCCACGGATCTTGAAAAAGAATGCCGGGCCGCCAGATTGCGAAACATGCTCTGGCGGCCCGTCCTGTTTGGAGGGGAAAGGAGATCGCTCATGATCATGCAGGGAAACTGGCAAGCGCAGGCCAGCCAACGGTGGCGTACTCTGCTCTACCCCTCGGGGATCACCGCGGGCGACCGCGCGGGGGACGTCGCCTGGCTCTACGGAGTGCGCGGGGGCGCGCTGCTGCTCGGGGCATCGCTGTGGGTCGCGCTGGTCCTCGCGACGGGGGTCTTCTCGCTGGCGCCGCTGGTTTTGATCGGCCTCGCTGTCGGCAGCGCGCACCGCGTCCTGGCTTTCCGCTACCACCGCGCTCATCTGCCGAGCGCGCTCTACATCGTCCTGATCGGCGGGGTCGCGGCCAACCTCTTCGCCGGGTTGGCGGAATTCAGTGCCCGTATGGGGGTCGACTATGCCTCGGTCCTCTCCGCGTGGCGTATCCCCACCGATCTTCCGAGGCTCGGCAGCATCTTCGTTGCGGCTTTCCGGGTCCAGGACGTCGCCTACTACGGTTTGGCCCTGGTCGCGGCGCTGTGGTGCGCCCTCCATCATCGCAAGACCACCTGACAGGTATTCTCCGGCGCATCGACGCCCCGGGGAATGCCCGCGGGAAATAGTTCTGGAGGTGACGTATGAACGCTCCCCTGCTCATCCGTGCAGTCTCCATCCTCTCCTTCTTCTGTCTCGCTGGCGGGGCTCCCGTCTCCGACGCCTCGGACAGCCCCCATGCCGTCGCGAA
The DNA here is from genome assembly GCA_003246035.1 of Desulfuromonadaceae bacterium. The sequence goes on from QKBP01000058.1 coordinate 1,906, forward strand.
TGGGTGCCTGGCGCACGTGTGCGAAACCCCGGAGTGCCGCTTGACGTGCGACGCCACCTGCCTGCTCTGTCACGACGAGCAGATGACGCCGGATCTCTCCGGGGCGACGGCATGGAACAGCACGGGCGCGGAGATCGCCGAAGTTTACCCGCAGCAGATGGCCGCCGCGGCGAGCTCCCTGGCCGACAGCTGCACCAGGGACATTATGACAGTGGTTTCCATCATCCGGTGGACGTCCGCTACCCCCCGACAAGCACAGGCGTCTCCGAGTTCATCGATAACCCGGACGGCGTACACCTGGTGTGCGGCAGCGAGGGCGAATGCCAGGTGAGCTGCGTCTCCTGCCACAACGTGCATCCGACGGAGCAGGCCGCCGTGGAGGATACGCGTCTCCTGCAGACCACCACCGAGGGGTCGCAGCTGTGCCTGAACTGCCATGCGATCTAGGCGGGCGTCGCCCGGGTCGGTGATGTGGATGCGGCGCGTCTGCACGCTGAACGCGGGACTCGCCTGCCTGGCGGCCCTGCTGTGCGCGGGGTGCGCGGCGTCCGCCCCCGGGAGTGTCAGGCGTTTCTGGCCGGTTCCCCCCGAGCAGCCGCGCCTGGAGTTTGTCGGGACGTATGCCAGTTCCTCCGACGTGCGCGTCAGCCGGGGTGGATGGCGGCACATTGTCGATGACGTTGTCGGCAGAACGCGGGGTCTCTATGCCCCCCAGGGGGTGAGCGCGTGGGGGGAGAAAATCTTCGTCGCCGACTCCGAGCGGTCGAATATCCTGGTGTTCGATTTCGCCGAGGGGAAGCTGGCGCCGCTCCTTCCGGTTCTCCTGCTGCGCAAGCCATTCGGGCTCGTGATGGATGAGCAGGGTCAGCTGTACGTCGTGGACCAGGAGCTTCGCGAGGTCCTGGTCTTCTCGCCGGAGGGGGCGCTGCGCAGGCGCCTGGCGCTGCCGCAGTCCCTGGTGAAGCCGCACTCCATCGCGCTGAACGCGCGCCTGCACCGCTTCTACGTCTCGGATGAGGACGGGCACCAGGTCGCGGTCTTTGACCTCTCCGGCCGGTACCTGTTCAGCTTCGGGCGGATGGGAGAGGGGGCGGGGGAGCTGATGTCTCCCCACGGCCTGGCCGTCGACCTCCAGGACCGGGTCTTCGTCGCCGACACGCGGAATTCGCGCATCCAGGCGTTCGCGGCCGACGGGAGGTTCCTGTACGGGTTCGGCGGGCACGGAACCCGGGTCGGAGATTTCCTGGCGCCCTACGACCTCGACATCGACAGCGAAGGTTTTCTCTACGTCGTCGATCGCGGCATGTTCGCGCTCTTCATCTGTTCGACGCGTGGCGACGTGCTGCTGTCCCTGGGCGGAAAGAAGAGCCGGGGGGAGCTGGGCCTGAGCTCCCCGTCGGCGGTCACGGTGGCGGCCGACGGTCGGGTGATCATCTCCGACGCGAGCAATCGGCGCCTGAGCGTCTGGCAGTACCTGACCGCAGACTACCTGCAGCGCCATCCGATCACCGCGGAGGACCTTGAGCGGTTGAACGCCTTTCTTGAAGCGCAGCGCACCCGCCCTCGGGACGCGGCTCGGTAGGGCTCTACCAGAGTGTGGCGGCGTGTCGGCGCCGGACGGCTCGTCTCACCCGGAGGGACCCGCGAAGCTCTCTCTCCTTCAGTCTCTTCCCCTCCCTTCCCCTCCCATTGACGTCGCTGTGCTACGCCACAACCACGAATGAGCCGCCACCGTCCGCTCAGCTGCGACCGTCTCGCTCGCTTCGCCGGGGTTGCAACTCTGCTAGACTTGGAACTGCCCCCCGCAGCGGCGGAGCGCCGACCGCGGGGGAGCGGGCAAATGCACAAGGAGAGTCGACAATGAAAGCGAATCCGGTCGGTTGGTTCGAAATCTACGTGCAGGATCTGCCGCGCGCCATCCGCTTCTACGAGACGGTCTTCAAGACGCAGCTGCAGCGGCTCGAGGCGCCTTTCCCGGGGATCGAGCTCTACGCCTTCCCCATGACCCGGGAGGACTACGGCGCATCCGGCGCGCTGGTGAAGATGGAGGAGGGGCCGCGCGGCGGCAACGGCACCCTGGTCTACTTCAGCTGCGCGGACTGCGCGGTGGAAGAGGGGCGGGTCGCCGCGGCCGGCGGCACGGTCGAGCAGACCCGGATGTCGATCGGCGAGTACGGCTACATCGCGCTGGTCCGCGACCCCGACGGGAACCTGATCGGGCTGCACTCGATGGCGTAGCCGCAGGCGCCGCAACGCGTACGGGGCGGAAAAATGGGCAAGAACCGGCTCGAAGCCTTCTCGGATGGAGTCCTCGCGATCGTGATCACGATCATGGTCCTGGAGTTGAAGGTGCCGCACGGCGATTCGCTTGCCGAGCTGAAGCCGCTGGTGCCGGTGCTGTTCAGCTACGTGCTGAGCTTCGTCTACCTCGCCATCTACTGGAACAACCACCACCACATGCTGCACACCTGCCGCACGGTCACCGGTTCGATCCTGTGGGCCAACCTCCACCTGCTGTTCTGGCTGTCGCTGATCCCCTTCACCACCGGCTGGATGGGGGAGAATCGCTTCGCGGCCTATCCGGCGGCGGCCTACGGCGTGGTGTTGCTGATGGCTGCCATCGCCTACCGGATCCTGCAGCAGCGCATCATCGCCACCCAGGGGGAGGGCTCGCTGCTCAAGCGCGCGATCGGCAGCGACTGGAAGGGGAAGCTCTCCCCGCTGCTCTATTTCACCGCGATCTTCCTGTCGCTGGTCGAACCGGGCGTGGGCGTGGCGATTTACGTGCTGGTCGCGCTGCTGTGGATCATCCCCGACCGGCGCATCGAACGGACGCTCGACACGCCGTGACGCCGCCCGGGGGCGGCTCCCGGTGCTCTTTACCGTCTCTTTACCCCCCCTTTAAACCCCGTTTACGCCGCTGTGCTAGGCTACAACCATGAACAACCCACACCCGCCCGGCGGGGCGACCGCCGGACGGCAGAGACGGAGGAAACCATGAAAAGCCTGATCATTTCCCTGCTCAGTTTCGCCCTGGTGACGCTGGGGGTTCTCCTGGCCCAGGGGAGCGGGCACGAAGGGATGGCCGACAAGGACGACGGCATGGCGATGTCCCAGGGCGGGACACGACAGCATGATGAAAGGGGAGACCATGACCAGCGAGCGCTACACCGTCCCGAGCGACGCCGAGCTGCGCAAGCGCCTGACCCCGCTGCAGTACAAGGTGACCCGCGAAGAGGGGACCGAGCCGGCCTTCAACAACGCCTACTGGAACAACCACGAGCCGGGGATCTACGTCGACATCATCTCGGGGGTGCCACTCTTCTCCTCGCTCGACAAGTACGAATCGGGGACCGGCTGGCCGAGCTTCACCCGGCCGATCGATCCGGAGGCGGTGACCGAGCACGAGGACCGCGGCTTCTTTATGGTCCGCACCGAGATCCGCGCCACGCTCTCCGACGCCCACCTGGGGCACGTGTTCGATGACGGGCCGCCCCCGACCGGGCTGCGCTACTGCATGAACTCGGCGGCGCTGCGCTTCATCCCCAAGGACGAGCTGGAGAAGGAAGGGTACGGCGCGTACCTGGAGCTCTTCAAGTAACCGCTTACGACCCGCAATCGACGGGAGGAGACTATGAAACGTTTGCGCAACCTGATCCCGCTGCTGACCCTGCTGTTCGCCGCCGCGCCGGCCCCGGCCGCGCCGGCGCCCGATACCGCCACGACGGTGCTGGCCGGGGGGTGCTTCTGGTGCATGGAGGCCGACTTCGAGAAGCTCGACGGGGTGACCGACGTGATCTCCGGCTTCACCGGCGGCAGCCAGCCCAACCCGACCTACACCGGCAGCCACACGGGGCACTACGAGGCGGTGGAGATCACCTACGACCCGCGGAAGCTCAGCTACCGCCAGATCCTCGAGTACTACTGGGTGCACATCGACCCCTTCGACGATCGGGGGCAGTTCTGCGACAAGGGGCACAGCTACCTGAGCGCAATCTTTGTTGCCGACGCGACGGAGCGAGCGGTCGCCGAAGAGACCAAGGCCGAGATCGAGAAGACCTTCCAGCAGAAGGTCGCGACCCGGATCCTCGACGCCACGACCTTCTGGCCGATCCAGGGGGACGAGAGCTACCACCAGGACTACTACAAGAACTACCCGGTCCGTTACAAGTTCTACCGCTGGAACTGCGGCCGCGACCAGCGCCTCGAGGAGATCTGGGGCCCGAAGGCCGCGCAAGGCCCGGGGGAGGGGGGACAGGATTGAAATCCTTCCCCCTTCTGTTTTAATCTTCTCCATCTGTTCATCCCATGCGAAGGAACCGCACTGTGCCCCATCCGCAACACGTTCTCGTCGTCAGCTGCCTGGTGCGCAACCGGGACGACGCCATCCTCTGCGTGAAGCATCACCGGCGCGGCTGGGAGCTGCCGCAGGGGCGGGTGGAGGAGGGAGAGGGGCTGCTCGCCGCCCTCATCCGCGAGGTCCGGGAGGAGACCGGCGTCACCCCCGGCGCGCCACGGCTGGCCGCGGTCTGGTCGAAGTTAAGCGAACCTGCGGCGCTGATCCACGGCTTCGTCGCGCTCTCCGAGGGCGGAGAACCGGCTCCGAGCGCAGAGACTCCGGAGGTGGCATGGCTCGGTGAAGACGAGGCGAAGCGGCGGATTGTCCACCCGGTCAACCGCGACCGCCTCCACGACCTGCTCGCCTTCGACGGCTCCGTGCGGTTTTACACCTACACCACCGGGCCGTATGCCCGGCTGGCGGACGGAGAATAATCCCCCCCCCGGGGGAGAAGACGAGGTCGACATGCCCGACACCATCCTGCTCCACTATCCCCTCACCAAGGAGCTGTGGCGCCAGTTCTTCGAGGCCCACTATGGCTGCGACGCCACCCTCAAGCAGCGCTGGCTGTGGGGGGTCGTCTGCATCGTCATCGCCTGCCTCGGCTTCGCCGGCTTCTACGACAACCTCATCATCGCTTCGCTGCTGGTCGCGACCGGCCTCTACGGGGTGCTCTCGCGG
>QKBP01000049.1 GCA_003246035.1 Desulfuromonadaceae bacterium
ATCCTCAAGGAGCGGCGCACGCTGCTGCTGGTGCCGCGCGAAACCCCGCTGAGCGTTCTCCACCTCGAGAACCTGCTCCGTCTCGCCCGCGCCGGGGCCCAGGTGCTGCCGGCGATGCCGGCATTCTACCAGCAGCCGCAGAGCGTCGAGGCGCTGGTCGATTTCGTGGTCGGCAAGATGCTCGATGCCCTGCGCCTCCCCCACACCCTGTTTACCCGCTGGGGAGAAGCCCCCGGCCCGGAAAGTGAGAACTGATCGTTTTGTCCAAGCAACTTGCATCGATCCGCACCCGTGTCGAGCAGGGAGAGCGCCTCAGCGGCGAGGACGCCCTGGCCCTGTTCAACTCCTACGACCTGCTCGAGATCGGCGAGCTGGCGGCCCTCGCCAACCGACGCCGCAACGGCGACAAGGTCTATTTCAACGTCAACCGCCACATCAACTACACCAACCTGTGCGTCAACCGCTGCACCTTCTGCGCGTTTTCCAAGGGGGTGGAGGACGAGGGGTGTTACACCCTGGCGCTGACCGACATCCTCGAGAAGTGCGCCGAGGCGAGCGCCGCGGGGGCAACCGAGATCCACATGGTCGGAGGGCTGCATCCCGAACTCCCCTTCGACTTCTACCTGGAGATGCTCGCCAGCATCAAGGCCGACAACCCGCAGCTGCACCTCAAGGCCTTCACCGCGGTCGAGATCGACTACTTCGCGGGGCTGACCGGCCAGAGCATCGAGACGGTACTGAATGAACTGCGCGAGGCCGGCCTCGACTCGATGCCGGGCGGAGGCGCGGAGATCTTCGCCAAGCGCGTGCGCGACAAGATCTGCCCGGAGAAGATTTCGGGCGAACGCTGGCTCGAGATCGCCGAAGCCGCCCATACCGGCGGGATCAAGACCAACGCGACCATGCTCTTCGGGCACCTCGAGGAGTACGCGGACCGCGTCGACCACCTGCTGCGCCTGCGCGAGCTGCAGGACCGCACCGGCGGCTTTCAGGCCTTCATCCCGCTCGCCTTCCAGCCCGACAACACCCGGGTTCCGGGGGCCCGCGGGGTCGGAGGGGTCGACGCCCTCAAGACCCTCGCGATCAGCCGCCTGGTGCTCGACAACTTTCACCATGTCAAGGCCTACTGGGTGATGCTCGGGCTGAAGATCGCCCAGGTGGCGCTGGCCTTCGGGGTCAACGACCTCGACGGCACGGTGATCGAGGAGAAGATCGGCCACGACGCCGGGGCCGACTCGCCCCAGGAGATGTCGCGCGAACAGCTGCTCGAGCTGATCCGCAGCGCCGGCAAGCTGCCGGTGGAGCGGGACACCCTCTACCGGGAGCTGCGCAGTTTCGCATGAGTAGTCCGTTTGAGGATATCCGCGCCCGCCTCGTCGCCGGCACGCCGCTGGAGCGCGAACAGGCTCTCTGGCTCCTCAACGAGGCGGAGCTGCTCGAGCTCGGCAGGCTGGCCCATGCCCGGCGTCTCGACAGGCATCCCGAGGGGCGGGTGACCTACGTGGTGGACCGCAACGTCAACTACACCAACGTCTGCACCTCCAAGTGCCGTTTCTGCGCCTTCTACCGCGAGTCCGACGCGCCGGACGCCTATGTGCTCCCCTACGCGTCGATCTTCGCGAAGGTCGCCGAGCTGGTCGAGCACGGGGGGACCCAGCTGCTGATGCAGGGGGGGCTCCATCCCGACCTGCGCATCGAGTGGTTCGAAGAGCTGTTCCGCGAGCTGAAGCGGTGCTTCCCCCAGGTCCAGGTCCACTCCCTCTCTCCGGCCGAGGTGACCCACATCGCCCAGATCTCCGGGATGCCGATGCGCACCTGCCTGGAGCGCCTGCAGGCCGCCGGACTCGACTCGGTGCCGGGGGGCGGGGCCGAAGTGCTGGTCGACGCGGTGCGGGCCGAGATCTCGCCCAACAAGATCGGCTGGCGCCAGTGGGCGGAGGTGATGGAGGCGGCCCACGGGCTCGGGATGCGCACCACCGCGACCATGATGTTCGGCTCCCGCGAGCGCCCCGAGGATATCGTCGAGCACCTCTTCCGGGTGCGCGAGATCCAGCAGCGGACCGGGGGATTCACCGCCTTCATCCCCTGGACCTTTCAGCCCGACAACACCGAGCTCGGTGGCGAGACCGCCGGCGGGGTCGCGTACCTGAGGGTGCTGGCCCTGTCGCGCCTGGTGCTCGACAACGTCGCCAACATTCAGGCCAGCTGGGTGACCCAGGGGGCACGCATGGCCCAGGTGGCGCTGTTCTTCGGGGCCAACGATCTCGGTGGCACCATGCTCGAGGAGAACGTGGTGGCGGCGGCCGGCTGCTCCTTCCGCCTCTCCCGGGAAGAGATTTGCGAAATCGTCCGCGGCGCCGGGTTCGTTCCGGCCAAGCGGGATACCCTGTACCGCATCCTCGCGGACGATCCGTCCTGAGAGGCTGCCCATGACGACGAGGTCGACCATGATCCCGATGCGTGCCAACATCCGCAACATGTCCGGGTATGTCCCCGGTTTCCAGCCCAAGGACGGCGAAAGCTGGATCAAGCTCAACACCAACGAGAACCCCTACCCCCCGTCGCCGCAGGTGCGAGCGGCGATTCTCGCCGAGCTCGGCAGCGCGGGGGAGCGGCTGCGCCAGTACCCCGACCCGCCGAGCCAGGAGGGCCGGGAGGTGGCGGCCAGGCTCTACGGCTTCGACCCCGACTGGCTCATCATGGCCAACGGCTCCGACGAGCTGCTCAACAACCTGATCCGCGCCTTTGTCGGCGAAGGGGAGGAGCTAGCCTTCGTCAACCCCTCCTACTCCTACTACGCGACCCTCGCCGAGATCCAGGGCGCGCGGGTACGGACCTTCGGCCTCGACGAGAAGTGGCGGCTGTGCGACTTTCCCGAGCGCTACACCGGCAAGCTGTTCTTCCTCACGTCCCCCAACGCGCCGCTCGGCTTCGCCTACCCGCTCGAGTACATCGAGGAGCTGGCCGGACGCTG
>QKBP01000057.1 GCA_003246035.1 Desulfuromonadaceae bacterium
CCGCTGTCAAATTCGGCTGTCATCCGATGAACTGTCACACCGGTGACCTCTTCCCCGCGCATCAGCACCCAGCGGGTGGCGTTGGGGCCCCGATAACGCGGGAGCAGCGAGTCATGAAGATTGAGGGTCCCGAACACTGGCAGGTCAAGAACAGACGCCGGTATGCGCTTGTGATAACCGGCCACGGCACACACATCGCAACACGTCGCGAAGATCATCTTCTGGAGCGTTTCAATGTCGGGTGAATCGGGAGCCACCAGAGCGAGTCGGTGACGACGGCAAAGACGCGCAAGGGCTGTAGATTGAAGCCCGGGCAGCGGTTTGGTGATCACGGCGACAGGGAGATGGTTCGATGCCAGCAGTGCTGTGAGCGCCTGACGACCGATTTCACCCATGCCGAAAAAGAGGACCCTCATCCGTCACTCCGCGGCTGTCATGAGGATAACGAACGCTCCGTGCCCGTCCCCGTACCCTCCTCAGCCCATTGTCGGGCAATACGTTCCTGGTCGAAATCGCTCAGGCTGGCCCCCGGATCGACCCTAAGTCCGTCGCGCCGAATCACACACCAGAACGTTTTCAAGAGGATGGAAACATCCAGTCGAGCCGATTGATGTCGGACATATTGAGCGTCGAGGGCGAACCGTTCATCCCAAGACAGGTCGTTGCGGCCATTGACCTGTGCCAGGCCGGTAATGCCTGGAAGAACCGAAAAACGTACCCGCTCTTCGGTCGTAAAATAGGGCGTGTAGCGCATCAGCAAGGGACGCGGCCCGACCAGGCTCATCTCCCCTTTGAGGACGTTGATCAGCTCCGGGAGCTCATCGAGGCTGCTGGCCCGGAGGGCGCGACCGATTCGGGTCAGTCGGCGTGCATCGTCGAGCAGGATTCCGTTCACACCGCAGGTCTCGGTCATGGTGCGAAACTTGAGCATCTCGAACGGCTGTGCGTACAGGCCGGGGCGTAGCTGGCGAAACAGTACGGGAGAGCCGAGTGTCACGCGGATGACCGCCGCGATAGCCACCATGACCGGTGCCGCGAGGATTAAAGCTATCGAGGAGAGAATGACATCCATCAGCCGCTTCGCGTTCATCGTCGAGCTCAGATCTGCGGTCTAAGGCCCCCCCGAGACCTCCGGAAGGGCCTGCAGACAACCGCGCTAGAGGACGCCAATGGTGAAATTGAAGATGTAGGCCCCGTCGGTGCCGACCACGATATTCGGTGTCGATGGCGGGTCAGTGACGATGGCGTCAGGGTCGTAGAAACCGAAAAAGGTCTGGGTTCCGTCTTCGGAGATGGTGGTGGCATACAGGTAGTAACTCCCTGACTGCACACCATCGAAGTAATAGTCGACGAACTCACCACAATCGCACAGGTTCTGGTAGCGCTTGATGTAACCGTTTCCCGAGTCGCCGTCATCATCGATATACACCTCGTAGACCTTGTCCGTCGCCGCTGGCAGCGCCACCGCTCCGACCACCTGGTGGTCCACCACCGGCGGCGGGCTGGAGCTGCTGCTCCCACCACAGCCGTATGCCGCCAAGACCAGAACCAGCATTGCGTAGTGTATCGCCCTCTTCATGGTATCCTCCTCACGATTTTTGTTCCCGGGTTAACGGTGGACGCTTGTCGGTCCTGTCGAAGGACATCGATTGTCTCCATCGTGCGAGACCGTTTCGTACCGCCGTGATGCCAAGTTTCCAGACCCGCAGGAAGAAAGGTCTCAGGTCGCGTCCGTCGAGAATGGCGAAGTAACGTCCCTTTCGATAAGGAGCCAGGTACTCTTTCAGGCTGTACCGCTCCTTCCTCGCGTAGACAGCGCTGTACGCCACGTCCCTGAGCAGATCGACCCAGTAGACTCCTTCCCGGCACGAATCGGATGCCACGGGGAGTTCCGCCCCTGTGATGTCGGCATAGTGAATCCATGGAAAGTTGACCCCGCATGCCACCGCCAGGCGGGTCGAAAGATTGTGCCTTCCGTTGACCTCCATCAGCTTGTAGCGGCCGTCGCGCGGGTCACGTTTGAACTCGGTACAGGCGTAGCCGTTGAAACCGATAGCCGCGAGGATCTTGCGCCCTGGCTCCACAACTTCCGGGATGCGACGGCTTACAGCCACGCGCGGTGAACCGAACCACGGGGGAGCATTCCGCACATGGGCGGCGGTGAACTCGACAAGCGGCACCCCCCCGCGGACATAGGCGTTGTAGTTGACCACCTCGGCGTCACCGCCGGGGATAAACTCCTGGAGCATGATCTTGAGCCCAGCCAATTCCGCCTCTTCGTAGGCGCACAACATGTCTTCGGGGCTTTCGACATATTTCATCTTGGTGCCGAAGCGGTCGTAATAGAGGTGACTCTGGCAGGGTTTGACGAGACAGGGGAAATCGCAGACGCTGGCATACGCCCGTACCTCGTCACGATGAGCGGGCATGAGCGTCCGTGGTGCGGCAACCCCCGCCTGCGCGGCGTATTCGTACGTCTGGTGCTTATCGATAAAGCGCTGGGTGACATGCCAGTCGCTACAGGCCACAGTGTAGCAGGCTTCGAGCTGAGCCTTGTGTTTGGAGAGGGCGACCACCGCCTCGTCTGACGTGGGGATCAGAACACCCGGACCGAGAGGCCTCTCGAGAAGTCGCTGGATGAAGGCCTGCTCTTCCTTCTCCGGATGGGGGACGCGTATGGCGCGTTCGACGTAACGAGATACATGGGCCATGTCCCGTTCGTCATGATGAAACATGCGTACCGGGACCCCCCTTTCGCCCAGGGCCCTGGCCACTCCGAGTCCCATTGTATGGCCCGAGACGATGATCGCTGGGAGCATATGCCCTCCTTTACGAGCTAGTCCGACACGCGGTGAACGTTTTCACCCGACGGCGGCGCAGAGATTGGAAAC
>QKBP01000097.1 GCA_003246035.1 Desulfuromonadaceae bacterium
GTCACCGGCGACATGTGGCAGTACACCCCCTACCTCGAGGAGCTCGGCATCCGCGTCCTCGCCACCCTCTCCGGCGACGGGCGCGTCGCCGACATCCGCTGCGCCCACCGCGCCAAGCTCAACGTGCTGGTCTGTGCCAAGTCGCTGGTCTCGCTCACCCGCAAGATGGAGGAGCGCTACGGCATTCCGTCGATCTCGCTCTCCTTCTACGGCAAGCGCGACACCAGCGCCGGGCTGCGGGCCATCGCCGCGGCGCTCGGCGACGCCGACCTGATCGCCCGCACCGAGGCGCTGATCGCCCGCGAGGAGGCGGCCCTCGAGACCAAGCTCGCCCCCTACCGCACGGTGTTCGCCGGCAAGAAGGCGGTCCTCAACACCGGCGGCAACAAGACCTGGTCAATCGCCGCGGCGCTCCAGGACCTCGGCATCGAGGTGGTCGCCACCGCGGTCAAGAAGGCCACCGAGGACGACCGCGCCAAGGCGCGCGAGACCCTCGGCGAAGACGGGGTGCTGATGATGAACCCCGGCGCCGAGCAGGCCAAGCTGATCGAGGAGAAGGGGGCGCACCTGCTGCTCGCCGGCGGGCGCTCGCTCTACACCGCGATCAAGAAGGGGATCGCCTTCGCCGACGTCAACCAGGAGAAGAAGAAGAGCTACGGCGGCTACCACGGCCTGCTGAATCTCGCCGAAGATCTGAAGAACGCCCTCGAGAACCCGGTCTTCAAACTCGCCGCACGGAGGGCGCCATGGGAGAAGTGAGACATCGCTCCAACAAACCTTTACAGGTCAACCCCTTCAAGCTCTCCCAGCCGATGGGGGCGACCCTCGCCTTCCTCGGCGTCGACCGCTGCATGCCGCTGATGCACGGCGGCCAGGGGTGCACGAGCTTCACCAAGGTCTACTTCACCCGCCACTTCAGCGAGCCGATCGCCATCCAGACCTCGGCCGTCACCGACGCCGTCGCGGTGCTCGACGGCGGCGACTACTCGATCGTCGAGTCGGTGAAGAACATCTGCAAGAAGGTCACCCCGAGCCTGATCGGCCTGCACACCACCGGGCTCCCCGAGACCAAGGGGGACGACGTCCGCGGCGTGGCCAAGAAGGTCGACTTCCCGCTGGTCTGGGTCAACACCCCCGACTACGAGGGGGGGCTCGAGAGCGGCTGGGCGCTGGCCTGCAAGGCGATGATCGAGCAGCTGGTCGAGGCGCGCGAGGCGCTCGACGACAACAAGGTGGTGGTGCTGCCGCACGTCAGCCTCCAGCCCCTCGAGGTGGAGAAGATCAAGGAGTTCATCGCCGCCTTCGGCTTCGAGGTCCTGGCCCTCCCCGACCTCTCGACCTCCCTCGACGGCCACCTCGGCGACAAGCAGGCGGCGCTCTCGAGCGGCGGGATCACGGTCGACGAGATCCGCGCCCTCGGCGACGCCGGGCTGGTGATCAGCGTCGGCGCCTCGATGGTCCCGTGCGCCGAAACGCTCGTCAAGAAGAACCCCGGCATGCGCCACCACCACTTCGACCACCTGCAGGGGCTGGTGGCGAGCGACGCCCTGGCCGAGCTGCTGCTCGCCGAGACCGGCTTCAGCGCGCCCCCCCTGGCGGTGGCCCGCTGGCGCCAGCGCCTCCAGGACGCCCTGCTCGACGCCCACTTCTCCCTCGGCCAGACCCGCCTGCTGGCGGTCGGCGAGCCCGACCAGCTGGCCGGGATCTGCGCCGCGGTCTCCGAGGCGGGAGGCAAGGTGACCCTGGCGATCTCCAGCGTCGACTCGCCGCAGCTCGCCAAGCTGCCCGCCCAGCAGGTGCTGGTCGGCGACCTCGAGGACGCCGAGCTGCGCGCCGAGCAGTACGATGTGATCGTCGGCAACGGCCACTGCGAGGCGCTCGCCGCGACCCTGCACAAGGGGCTGATGCTGCGTGGCTTCCCCAACTGGGAGCAGGTCGGCAACCAGCTCAAGAACGACGTCCTCTACGAGGGGGGGTGCTACCTGCTCTTCGAGGCGGCCAACGCCGCCAGCGCGTGGCGGCACCACCAGGCGGGCTGAGACCATGGACGGCTACACCGAAACCATACGCCGCTGGGCGGCCGACACCCGCCGCGCCGGGCTGCTGAGCCCCGCCCACGGCACCGGCGAGGTCGGGCTCGGCGAGCACGAGGCCGGGCGCCGGCTGGCGGTGCGCTTCACCCTGCAGGTCGAGCTCGACCACATCGTCGACGCCCGCTACCAGGTGTTCGGCTGCGGCTTCACCATCGCCGCCTGCGCGGCGGCCGCCGACCTCGCCATCGGCACCACCCTGCGCGACGCCGCGGCGATCGACGCCGCGCGCATCGACCGCCTGCTCGAGGGGCTCCCCGACGAGCGCGACTACTGCGCCAAGCTCGCCGCCGAGGCGCTGCAGGCCGCGATCCAGAGCGTCCGCAACGGCCGCGCCCCGGTGCAGACCGGGCTCGCCGACGACGCCGACCACGGCCCGCGGGTGAACGCCGACGAACCGCTCTACGCCGCGCTGGTTGCCAGCCCCGCACCCGAGGGGGTCGACCCGGCCGATCGCCACCTGTTCGCCTGCCTGCTCAGCGTGGCGGCGCGCGAGCCGCATCCGACCGCCGCGACGCTGGGACTCAACGAGCGGGAGCTGGGGCGCCTGCTGGTCACGCTCTTTCCGGCCTTCGATCCGGCCGCCCTCGACGCCGGCGCCCCCGGCGAGCTGACGCCCCCGCCCGAGATCAACCGCGACGTCGTCCGCCTGCTCTCCGACTACCACCCGCACCCCTGCTCGGACCTGGCCAACTGGCTCACCGCCGCCCTCGCCGCCCGCGCCGCCCACACCGGCCACCTGTGGGTGGCGATGGGGCTGTTCGAGCGCCCCGAGCTCTCCGCGGCGATCCGCCGGCCAACCGCGAGAACATGCGCTGGAAGCGCTTCTTCTTCAAGACCGTCTGCGACCTCAACGGCGGCCTGATGTGCAAGTCGCCCAACTGCGGGGTGTGCAGCGACTACGCGCTCTGCTTCGCCCCGGAGGGGGAGTGAGCCGGGCCCCCGAGCCGCGGCGCATGGCCATCCACCAGGCCGGCCACGCGGTCGCCCAGGCGCTGGTCGGGCGCGACCGCTTCAGCGTCGCGCGGGTCGCGCTCGGGATCGAGAACAACGCCGCCTGGCCCGACCGGGAGGCCTGGGGAGCCGCGGACCTCGACCGCGAGACGCTCCTCTCGATCTACGAGTTCGGCCTGGTGACCCTGGCCGGGATCGCCGCCGAGGAACGCTACCTGGCGGCGCAGCCGCCCGAGGCCGAGCCGCTGGTCGCCCTGAGCGACCTCGCCGCGTGGCAGGAGGAGGCCGGCCGCCACTTCGAGCAGCCGGGGCCGTTCCGGCTGGTGAGCCTCAACGTCATGCGCAAGCTGCACGAGTGGTTCGCCGAGCCGGCGATCTGGCAGACCCTCGAAGCGTTGGCCGAGGCGTTGCTCGAGCGCGGCGAGCTCGACCAGGCGGAGGTGCAGCGGCTGCTCGCGCCCCTGCCGGCCCCCGCACACACCACCAAGGAGACCGCATGACCACGACCACCACCGACCGCTACGTCAGCTTCAAGGGGATCGACTGCGAGGGGAACTCGAAGCGCCTGATGGAGCTGCTGCGCGGACACCTCGCCGACCCGGCCAACAACAACCCCTTCTGGGAGAAGTTCCTCGACAAGCTCGCCCAGGTCGGCCGGCCCCAGCCCAACGGCGGGCGTTCCCTCGACGAGCTGTTTCTGATCCACACCTACATCAACAACCTCTACGAG
>QKBP01000044.1 GCA_003246035.1 Desulfuromonadaceae bacterium
CCAGGCCAAGGCTCACGGAGCCGGCTTCCTCGCGGGGGCGCCGCTGGCCGTCGCCGTGTGTGCCGACCCCGAGGTCAGCGACGTCTGGAGCGAAGACTGCGCCATCGCCGCCATCACCCTGCAGTACACCGCCGAAGCCCTGGGTTTGGGGAGCTGCTGGGCGCAGCTGCGGCTGCGCGAAAACCGCGACGGCGAGGACGCCGAGGCGGTGGCACGGGGCCTGCTCGGCCTGCCGGAGCGTTTCCGCGTGCCGTGCATCATCGGCCTCGGCTACCCGGCCCAGCTGCTTTCGGGGCACCCCCGCCACGAGCTCCCCTGGAGCAAGCTCCACGACGGTCGCTTCGGCGTGCCGCTGCGGGTCAAACCATGACCGCGGCCAACCCGGCCTGTTGCGAGCGCTGTGGGACGCCCCTGTCAGAGAAGGAGCGGGAGGTCTGCCTCGCCGACCCGCGGCGCTTCGGCCATCAGCTGCTCTGTTTCGAGCACCAGCGCCTGACCAGCGCCTGCCCGGCGATCCGCGGCCCCTACCGCCCCAAACCCTGAGGAGTCGACATGGACCCCGTCCAGAACCTGCTGGAACAGCTCCGCCCCCGCTTCGGCGAGGAGATCGCCATCGGCCCGTGGCTGATCATCGACCAGGCTCGCATCGATCGCTTCGCGGAGGTGACCGGCGACAGCCAGTGGATCCACATCGACCCCGCCCGGGCTGCGACCGAATCCCCCTACGGCGCCACGGTCGCCCATGGCTACCTGACCTTGTCGCTGCTGCCCTACCTGACCGGCGGCAACGCCCCCGACTACCTCAAGCAGCACTTCCCCGGCATGCGCCTGCGCGTCAACTACGGCCTCAACAGGCTGCGCTTCCCGGCCCCGGTAGTCTGCGGCTCACGCATCCGCGCCCATACCGTGCTCGAGGAGGCGCGGGCCCTCGAGCGCGGACTCGAGGTGACCTATCTGTACACCGTCGAGATCGAGGGCGAATCGAAACCGGCGCTGATCGCCGAGCAACTGGTGCGGCTCTACCTCTGAACGCCACAAGGCCCGTCGCATGACGGGCCTTGTGTAACTGCGGAGCCTGATTTGCGCTAGTCCCTGAATAAGCCCCTGAACTTCATATCGCTCACCCGGATGTGGCGGCTCAGCCAGTCGATTAAGAAACCGTGAATCTGGCGAACAGGCACGTTGCACCCCTCTTCAAACTGCTTGCGAAACGCTACGGCCTGAACGATGAACTCGCTGTGCTCCCGTTCGTGGGCGTCTCGTTCGGTGAA
Source organism: Desulfuromonadaceae bacterium (assembly GCA_003246035.1). The sequence continues at coordinate 1,272 of QKBP01000044.1, forward strand.
GGCATAGCGCTGAAAGTACTCCTCCTCAGTCTGAAAGTGAATCTGAGCGTAATCGAGGAGTGCGTCGATCACCGACTCCAGTTCGGTACGCTGCAGCTCACTGACACCTTCGAGGCGATTGATCAGCTCGAAGAGGGTGCGGTGCTGCGCATCGATGGTCGCAATCCCGACACTCAGGCTATTGTCCCACTCGACCATCGTTCCCCCCCGCGGTATCTGTATGAGTCCGAGACGCTTGCGTAAGCGCCTACTCCACCGTGACGCTCTTGGCCAGGTTGCGCGGCTGGTCGACGTCGGTCCCCTTGAGCACCGCCACATGGTAGGCGAGCAGCTGCAGCGGCACCGAAGTCAGGATCGGCAGCACGTCGTCGTCGGCCTCCGGCACCACCAGTACCTCGTCGGCGTGTGCGGCCAGCTCTCCGGCCTCGCCGGTGGTGATCACGATCACCTTGCCGGCGCGCGCCTTGACCTCCTCGAGATTCGAGATCACCTTTTCAAAGGTCTCGTTGCGCGGCGCCACGATCACCACCGGCAGCTCCTCGTCGATCAGGGCGATCGGACCGTGTTTCATCTCCCCGGCCGGGTAGCCCTCAGCGTGGATGTAGGAGATCTCCTTGAGCTTCAGCGCCCCCTCCAGCGCGATCGGATACTGGTTGCCGCGTGCCAGGTAAAGGAAGTCACTGGCGTTCATGTAACTGCGCGCCATCGACTCGATGGCGCCGTCGAGCTCGAGGGTCTCTTCAAGCTTGCGCGGCAGAGTCAACAGCGCGTCAATCAGCCCGCGCCGCGCATCCTCGTCGAGGGTGCCGCGCACGCTGCCGAGCTTGAGAGCGAGCAGCACCAGCGCCACCAGCTGGGTGGTAAAGGCCTTGGTCGAGGCCACGCCGATCTCGGGGCCGGCGTGGGTGTAGAGCACCCCGTCGCTCTCGCGGGCGATGCTCGACTCGACCACGTTGCAGATCGCCAGGGTGCGCCCCCCTTTACCTTTCGCCTCACGCAGCGCCGCCAGAGTATCGGCGGTCTCCCCGCTCTGGCTGATCAGCAAGGTCAAGGTGGTCGGGGTGATGATCGGGTCGCGGTAGCGGAATTCACTGGCGATGTCGACTTCGACCGGCAGGCGGGCGAGCTTCTCGACCAGGAACTTGCCGACCAGCGCGGCATGCCAGGAGGTGCCGCAGGCGACGATGTTGAGCTTGTCGAAGCCGGCGAGCTGGGCATCGTCGATCTCCAGACCCAGCGAGGCCTCGCTGTGCTCCTCCTTGAGTCGCCCGGCGAGGGTATCGGCGATCGCCCGCGGCTGCTCGTAAACCTCCTTGAGCATGAAGTGCTTGTATCCCCCCTTCTCGGCCATCACCGGGCTCCAGGTGATGGTCTTGGGGGTCTTGGCGAGCGGGTCCCCGGCAAGCGTGCTGACCTGCATCGCCGCCCGGGTCAGGACCACCAGCTCGCCGTCCTCGAGGAAGATCATCTCGCGGGTGTGGGAGAGCATCGCCGGGATGTCGGAGGCGACGAAGTACTCCCCCCGGCCCTGGCCGAGCACCAGCGGCGAGCCGAGCTTGGCGGCGATCAGCTTGTCCGGTTCCTGCTCGCAGAGA
>QKBP01000025.1 GCA_003246035.1 Desulfuromonadaceae bacterium
GAACTGGCCGCGCAGGGGGCAGTTGTCGTGGATCAGCTTGCGGTAGAACATCAGCGGCCGGCCGATCTCGTCGAGCTTGACGGCCTCGGGCCCGCCGAGCAGCACCGCGGCGAGGGTGCCGACGAACCAGTCGGGGTGCACGGCACAGCCGGGGAGGTTGATGGTCGGGGTGTCGATCCCCTCCTTGGCGAAGAACTCGGTCACCCCCATGGCGCCGCTCGGGTTCATGTTGGCCTTGTTGACGCCGCCGTAGGTCGCACAGCTGCCGACGGCGATCACCGCCTTGGCCTTGCTGCCGAGACGCCGGACGTGGTCGGTGCCGTGGATGCCGTGCCCGTCGTGCTCGCCGATTTCGCACATGATGCCGTTCTCGGCGGTCAGCACCGAACCCTCCACCACGAGGATGTACGGCTTGGCTTCGGCGTCGTACATCGCCTGCATGGCGAGGTCGCCGCTCGCCGCCATCACCGTGGGGTGGAAGGCCAGCGAGACGTGGTGACCCGGCAGCACCTGGTCGAGCAGCACGTCCTGGATGCGCGGCGAGAGGGTGTTGAGCAGCGAGACGCTGCAGCCGCTGCAGCAGCCCGAGGCGAGCCAGATGACCGGCGTCTCCTCGATGGCGCCAGCGAACGCCTTGCGCAGCGTGGGGTTGTCGAACAGACTGACGCCGAGCGCGGCGGCAGTCCCTGCGGATGTCTTGAGAAAACTTCGGCGTGAAAGAGCCATGGATCTATCTCCTGTTCGTAAATTCGAAGTAGGTATCGATTTCCTGCAGGACCAGGGTGGCGGCCTTCTCGACCCGTGCCCGGACCGCATCCGAGAGCCCGATGCCGAGACCGGTCTGTTCCGGCTGGCAGCCGATCACCACGGTCTCGGCGGGCTTGCAGCCGACCAGCTCCCCGAGGGTGAGGGTCTCGAGCAGGCCGACCTGGTGGAGCGAGTTCATCGGCAGCGCCCCCGACTCGACTTCTTCGGGGCTGAAGCGGTAGAGGGTCCCGGCGGGCTGACCGCCGCGCACCGCGTCGATGACGACCAGCTTGTCGCGCCGGTCGAAGACTTCCATCAGGTCGATGGCGCTGGTGCCGGCGTCGAACAGCTCGACCCCCTCGGGGAGCTCGCACCCCTCGAGATGGCGCAGGACCGCGTCGGCGAAGCCGTCGTCCTGGCGCAGGATGTTGCCGACCGCCATCACCAGTAGCGGCGCGCGCTCGGGGAGTGCCTCGGCGGCCTGAGTCATCACTCGCCCCCGACCACGAAGCGTCCGAGGTCCTCGCCCTTGGGCGTGACCACGTGCACGGCGCAGGAGAGGCAGGGGTCGTAGGAGCGGACGATACGCACCAGCTCGAAGGGGTTGCGCGCGTCCTTGACGCGGGTGCCAATCAGCGCCTGCTCGATCGGCCCGGGCTGCCCCTTGGCGTCCATCGGCCCGGCGTTCCAGGTGGTCGGGACGACGGCCTGGTAGTTCTTGGTCCGGCCGTTCTCGACCACGATCCAGTGGCCCAGGGCGCCGCGCGGGGCCTCGTGCAGGCCCATGCCGCGGCTCGTCACGTTCAGGGCGAAGTCGGTGAAGGTCGGCTGTCCGGGCTGCAGCTGCAGCACCCAGGCCTTGAGCTTGTCGGCGACCAGCTTGCACTCGATGGCGCGGGCGGCGTGGCGGCCGAGCACCGAGAACAGGGCCGAGGGGGAGGCGTGGAACTGCTTGAGAACGCTATCGACCAGCCCTTTGACCTCGCGGTCGCCGGAGACGTAGCTGGTCAGCATGCGCGCCAGCGGCCCGACCTCGAGGACCTCGCCGTCGTAGCGCGGCGACTTGATCCAGCTGTAGGCCCCCGCCTTGCTCCGCTCGGGGACGGTCGAGCCGTCGTAGGGGTGGAGTACGCCGTGATCGGCGAACCAGCTGCTCTGCACCTCTTCGGTAATCTTGGCCGGGTCAACGCGCTGCAGCTTGAGGTCGGCGGTGACGATCCCCTGGGGGAGCCAGCGGTGGCGCTTGGTCAGGTCGGGGTCGCTGTCCATGTCGAAGCACCCGAAGGAGAGGAATTGCTTGCAGCCGGCACCGATCCCGAAGTAGTCGCTGTAGCGGCTCGCGACCATCAGCACGTCGGGGAGGTAGCAGGTCTCGATGAAGTCGGAGAGCTGCTCGATGCGCCACAGAAAGGCGGCCATCTTGTCGACGCTCGGGGCGGCGGTCACTCCGCCGGCGACGATCGACATGTTGTGCGGCATCTTGCCGCCGAAGATCGCCACCGCCTCGTGGGCAAGGCGGCGCATGTTGAGCGCCTTGACGTAGTGGGAGACCGCCGCGACGTTCTCCTTCTTGCTCAGGCGATAGTCCCCCTCGTAGCGCGGCACGAACGGCCCGAGATGGCCGCGGGCGATGAACTCCTTGACCTTGAGCAGATCCGGATCGCTGCCGCTGTAGTCGGCCACCGCGGTGACGTCGACGAAGTCGAGGGCCGCCAGCTGGTAGAAGTGGAGGATATGGGACTGCACGTAGTTGGCGCCCTGGATCAGGTTGCGCAGGATCCGGCCGTTGTCGGTGATCGCGCCGTTGACCCCGTACGCCTCGTCGAGCGCGAAGGCCGCGGCTAGGCCGTGCGAGGTCGGGCAGACCCCGCAGATCCGTTGCATGATCCGTGCGGCATCGCGCGGGTCGCGATCCAGCAGGACGTTCTCGAGGCCCCGGTACATCATGCCGGAGCTTTTGGCTTCCTTGACCAGCCCGTTCTCGACGACCGCCTCGACCTTCATGTGGCCTTCGACGCGCGAGATCGGATCAATGACGATTTTTGCCATAGGACATCTCTCTCCCGGTAGTGGTGTGAGGCGCGGCCCGACAGAGGGCGCGCGACCGGGGGGAAACACTGGCAAGGGCTGTGCCCGTTTTTTCAGTGCACAAAAAGCGTCAATGATTCTGTATACATAAAGCTATTCGAGTATACGGCACCGGGGACGGCGAAAGGCGCCGATCGAGACAAAATGCACCACGCCTGGCCAGGATGTGACATTTTGTCTCGTCGTGCGGAGGGCCTGGTTGCGGGGAAAGCGTCGAGGTGTGCCAGTGAAGAGGAAAGGGACGTGCCAGCAGCGGCACAGAAGCGGGGTCAGTCGTCGCGCGCCAGCCCGTACTCCTTGATCTTGCGATCGAGGGTGCGGCGACTGATGCCGAGGATCTCGGCGGCGCGCAGCTTGCGGAAGTTCTGAGCGCGCAGCACCTGCTCGATGTAGTGACGCTCGACCTCGGCGAGGGGAGCCTCGTCGGGCACATCGAGCGGTTCGACCCCGATCGAGGCGTGGGCGAGCTTGAGGGGGAGGTGCTCGAAGGTTATCGGCCCGTCGCCGGAGAGGATCACGGCCATTTCGATGACATTCTCCAGCTCCCGCACGTTCCCCGGCCAGGGGTACTGCTGCAGGCGCTCGAGGACCTCGACGGACAGCCCCTTGTCGGCACGCGGCACGTAGCGGCGCAGGAAGAAGCGGACCAGCGGTTCGATGTCCTGGGGACGCTTGCGCAGCGGGGGGGTGTGCAGGGTCACGACGTTGAGGCGGTAGAAGAGGTCCTCGCGAAAGCGCCCGGCGCGCACCTCCTCCTCGAGGTCCTTGTTGGTCGCGGCGATGAAGCGCACGTCGGCGTGGCGGACCCGGGTCGCACCGATCGGCATGAACTCCTTCTCCTGCAGCACCCTTAGCAGCTTGGCCTGCAGCCCGGGGCTGATGTCGCCGATCTCGTCGAGGAACAGGGTCCCCTTGTGGGCCTCCTCGACCAGGCCGCGCTGGTTGGCGATGGCGCCGGTGAAGGAGCCCTTCATGTGGCCGAAGAGCTGGCTCTCCAGGAGGGTGTCGGTCAGGGCCGCGCAGTTGACGGTCAGGAACCGTTCCTCGGCGCGACGGCTGAAATAGTGCAGGGTCGAGGCGACCAGCTCCTTGCCGGTGCCGCTCTCTCCCTGGATCAGGACGCTGGCGTCGGAGGGGGCGACCTTGCGGGCCATCTCGATCACCCCGCCGAACGCCGTGCTGGCGTAGACGATCTGGTCCGGGTCGAAGCGTTTGCGGATCTCCGCCTTGAGCGCGCGGTTCTCGCTGGTCAGGCGTCGCTGCTCGACCACCCGCTCGGCGACCCGCACCAGCTCCTCCTCGTCGAGCGGCTTGACGAGAAAATCGCTCGCCCCACGCTTGATCGCCTCGACCCCGATGCGCACCGTGGCGAAGGCGCTCATCAGGATCACCGGCAGGTCGCTGCTGACGCGGCGCAGCCCGTGCAGCGGCTCGAGCCCTTCGAGACCCGGCTGGCGCGCGTCGAGCAGCACCAGGTCGGGGAGCGCATCCCGCTGTTCGCGCAGCGTCGCGAGCAGCTCCTCGTCGCTGCCGAAGGTGCGGACTTCGAACCCCTGGGCGGCGAGCACCGCCGACAGGCGCTGGCGAACCCGCTCTTCCGCGTCGCTGATATAGATCTGTCCCTGGCTCATCTCGACATGCCGTCCCGTGCCTATGCGGCCCGGCGCACGATAGCAAAAGTGCGCGGAAGTTGGCAATTTTTTTCCGCAACGGCGGCACACCGCCCCATCGCGCGCCACACCGCAGACCGATAACGTATACGCCCGCCCCCCTTGATTTTGCCGCACACCCGCACGTATAGTGAAAAATCCGCAAACTATCGAGGGGTTCCCGACGCAGCCGTGCACGAAGTAGGCATCACCCAGCATATTCTCGAGATTGCCCTCGACCACGCCCGCAAGGCCAGGGCCTGCAAAATCACCTCCCTGAGTGTCGAGATCGGCGCCCTCTCCGGGGTGATCCCCGAGGCGGTCGAGTTCTGCTTCGAGGCCGTCACCAGGGGGACCCTGGCCGAAGGTGCCCGCCTGAACATCGTCCGCATCCCCGGACGGGGGCGCTGCCGCGACTGCGGGCGGGAGACCGAGCTCGACACCTACACCTTCAACTGCCCCCACTGCGAGAGCTTCGACCTCGAGCGTCTGCAGGGGGACGAACTGAGACTGACCGAACTGGAGATCGACTGACCCATGTGTATCGACTGCGGTTGCGGGCCGACCGGCCCGGGGCACCACCACCATCATGACCATGACCACGCCCACGAGCACGGCGCGCGCACCCTGCGCATCGAGGAGGACATCCTCGCCAAGAACAACCGTCTCGCCGGCAACAACCGAGCCCTCTTCGCCCGCCACGGCCTGCTGGTGCTCAACCTGGTCAGCTCCCCCGGTTCGGGGAAGACCTCGCTGCTCGAGCGGACCCTCGCCGACCTGAAAGGGGAGCTCGGCTTCGCGGTCCTCGAGGGGGACCAGCAGACCGCCAACGACGCCGAGCGGATCGCCGCCACCGGCGTACCGGTCAAGCAGATCAACACCGGCGCCGGCTGTCATCTCGACGCGCACATGGTCGGCCACGGCGTCGAGGGCTTCGACCTCGCCGCCACCGACGTGCTGATGATCGAGAACGTCGGCAACCTGGTCTGCCCGGCCTCCTTCGACCTCGGCGAACAGTGCAAGGTCGCGGTCCTCTCGGTCACCGAGGGGGAAGACAAGCCGCTCAAGTACCCGCAGATGTTCCAGGCCGCCGAGCTAATGATCATCAACAAGACCGACCTGCTCCCCCACCTGCGCTTCGACGTCGCCAAGTGCCGCGACTTCGCCCTGCAGGTCAACCCCAAGCTGACCATCCTCGAGCTCTCCTGCCACAGCGGCGAGGGGATCGAGTCCTGGTACGCCTGGCTGCGCGACGGGGTCAGCGCGGCCCGAACCGGCAAGGAGTAACGCCCATGTGTCTCGGCGTCCCGATGGAAGTGAAGAGCATTGAGCACGACATCGCCGTGTGCGAGATCGACGGCGTGCAGCGCGAGGCGAGCCTGATGATGCTCGACGACGTCCAGGTCGGCGACTTCGTGCTGATCCACGCCGGCTTCGCGATCGAAAAGCTCGACCACGACGAGGCCCAGGAGACCCTCGACGCCCTGCGCGCGGCGCTCGACGCCGGGCTGGTGCCGGAATGAAGTACACCGTCGAGTTCCGCGACCCCGAGCTGGCCCGCCTCCAGCTCGCGGCGATCGAGCAGGCGGTTGCCGGCTACGACGGCCGGATGACCCTGATGGAGGTGTGCGGCACGCACACCATGGCGATCTACCAGCACGGCATCCGTGCCCTCCTCCCGGAGTCGATCCGCCTGATCTCCGGGCCGGGCTGCCCGGTCTGCGTCACCCCGGTCGGCTACGTCGACCACGCGGTGGCCCTGGCCCGCCGTCCCGACACCCTCATCGCCACCTTCGGTGACATGGTGCGGGTCCCCGGCTCATCGAGCAGCCTGCAGCGCGAGCAGGCCCTGGGTGCGGCCATCCGGATCGTCTACTCGCCGCTCGACGCAGTGGCCCTGGCCGAGAAGAACCCCGACAAGAGCGTGGTCTTCCTCGGGGTCGGCTTCGAGACCACCACCCCCACGGTGGCCGGCGCGATCGTCACCGCGCAGGCCAAAAATCTCTCCAACTTCTTCGTCCTCGCCGCCCACAAGACCATGCCCGGTCCGATGGCCGCGCTCGCCGGCGACCCCGAACTGCAGGTCGACGGCTACCTCTGTCCGGCCCACGTCTCGGCGATCATCGGCGCCAACGCCTACGGACCGCTGGTCGAACAGTTCAAGGTCCCGTGCGTGGTCACCGGCTTCGAGCCGCTCGACGTGCTCCAGGGGGTGCTGATGCTCGCCCGCCAGCTGGTGAGCGGCTCGGCGAAGGTCGAGACCCAGTACCGCCGGGTGGTCAAGCCGGATGGCAACCCCAAGGCCCGTGCCCTGATCGAGCAGGTCTTCGAGCCGTGCGACGCGCGCTGGCGCGGGATCGGCGAGATCCCCGCAAGCGGCCTGCAGATCCGCTCCGAATACGCGATGTTCGACGCCGCCACCGCCCTGCCGGTGGAGGTCGAAGCGCCCCGTGAGCACGCCGGCTGCCTGTGCGGAGAGATCCTCAAAGGCAAGGTCACCCCGCGCGACTGCCCGCTGTTCCGCACCGCCTGCACCCCCGAGGACCCCGTGGGGGCCTGCATGGTCTCCAGCGAGGGGACCTGCGCCGCGGAATACAAGTACGGCACCGAGTAGCCCCGAAAGGTCATTCACCGTCATGAAATCCGACGTCATCCTGCTCGGCCACGGCAGCGGCGGCAAGCTCAGCCACCAGCTGCTCGACGAGCTGATCATCCCGACCCTCACCGGCGTGCCGCAACGCGACCAGAACGACGCCGCGGTGCTGCCCCAGCCCCCCGGACGCCTTGCCTTTACGACCGACTCCTACGTGGTCGACCCGATCATCTTCCCGGGTGGCAACATCGGCGACCTCGCCATCCACGGCACCGTCAACGACCTCGCCATGGCCGGCGCCACGCCACTCTACATCTCGGTCGGACTGATCCTCGAGGAGGGGCTGGCGATCTCCGAACTCCAGGAGGTGCTCGCAGCGATGCGCGAGGCCGCCCTGAAAGCCGGTGTGCGGATCGTCACCGGCGACACCAAGGTGGTGCCGCGCGGCAAGGGGGACAAGCTCTTCATCAATACCGCCGGGATCGGCGTGATCACCCACGACCTCGAGGTCGGCGGAAGCCGCGCCAAGGTCGGCGACAAGGTGCTGATCAACGGCTTCATCGGCGACCACGGCATGGCGGTGCTCGCCTCCCGCGAGGGTCTCGAGCTCGAAGCCGACATCCACAGCGACAGCGCGCCGCTCAACGGCCTGGTCGAAACCCTCCTCGGTGAGGCGGGCGAGGCGCTCCACGTGTTGCGTGACCCGACCCGTGGCGGGGTGGCGACCACCCTCAAGGAGATCGCCCTGCAGTCGCAGGTCGAGATCACCCTCGACGAGGCGGCGATCCCGGTGCGCGAAGCGGTCGGCGGGGCCTGTGCGATCCTCGGCCTCGACCCGCTGTTCGTCGCCAACGAGGGGAAACTGCTCGCCTTCGTCGCCGCCGGGCAGGCCGAGGCGGCCCTCGCCGCGATGCGCGCCCACCCCGAGGGAGCCGACGCGGCGATCATCGGCGAGGTGACCGGCAAGAGCGACGGCAGGGTGCTGATGCACACCGCGATCGGCGGCAAACGGGCGATCGAGATGCTCGCCGGCGAACAACTGCCACGGATCTGCTGACCCTCCCCCCCTCTCGACCTGCGTTGCGGGGACTTTCAATTTCATCCTCTGGCACGTGCCGGTGAATCGTCGTTGCAGACACTCTCCCGGGTTGAAATACCCCGATGCCCTCATGCATCCCCAGGCCATCTTTTCCACCGTTTTGTGACCGGACGGCGACGCGAGATCGCGACCTCCAGCCGGCCATCCGGGGGCCTGGCACGCTCGCCATCCCCCCACAGCCCCTTGCCTGGTTCTCGCGGCTGCCGGGACAAAACCCTTTAACGGCCTGAAAATTCATGCTAAATGTTGACCTTTGTGGAACGGTTTCTTCGCCACCGCCGGTTACCTTCGGCGATGCTGTCGAAACGGTTCGACTTTTGCACTGCAATAGTTTCCGTTTTGGAATCCCAATCCCAGGAGGATCGATCCGATGAAGAAAGTGTTGCTACTGCTCGTACTGCTCACCCTGGTCCCGGCCATGGCCATGGCCAAGCCCGACGGCGCTGCCGCCAAGGAAGTGCTCGACTACTACCTCACCGGTTCCGAGGTGGTCCTGCTCGAGTCCAAGTTCTGCTCCAGCATCAAGGACACCGAGTGCATCAACCCGGTCGACGCGAAGGCGGTCGCCAACGGTGCCGAGGCCTTCCTGTGGATGAACTTCATGGTTCCCAAGCCGGTCAAGAGCACCCTGTTCATCCAGTTCCAGCGCAAGGGGCGCACCCTGCTGACCAGCGAGATCGACATGCAGGACAGCATCGGCTACCGCACCTGGATACCGCTCCCGACCGACAAGAGCGGTGACTGGCAGGTGGTGGTCGAGCAGGAGAAAGCCCAGGGCTACCAAGGGGTGACCAACCTCGCCTACTCGGTCAAGTAAGTCGCGACCGGACCCGTTCCGGACAGAGACAGCAAGGGGCATGTTGCGATCGCAACATGCCCCTTGCTTTTTCGGGAGCGCCTCTCTAAAATGCCCAACAACGTGTGGCGAGCAAGCGCAAAAACACTATATATTGTGTCGTACAGGAGGATCCTATGACCACGTGCAAGAGCTGCGGCAAGGCCTACTCGCAGCACTGCGAGATGTGCCACAGCCCCAAGCAGCCGAAAAAATAGCGCCCCCCCAGGTACGCCCTCTGCCCCCCTCCCGCAGGCGAACACGCCTGTCCGCCCCTCACGATCCTATCGTCAATAAAATCGTCCCGCTCCCACCAGGCGTTCGGTCCAGTACGCTTCGTCGAGCGAAGCATAGGAGACCCCCTTGCCGCTGGATGGCGAGTGGATGAACAGGTCGTTGCTCACGTAGATGCCGACGTGGGAGATTTTCTGCGCGGAGATCCGGAAAAACAGCAGGTCGCCCGGTGCGAGTCCGGCCAGGCTCACCTTACGAGCCTGGCGGTACTGTTCCGTGGAGGTCCGGGGGACCACGAAACCGGCCTCGCGATGGACATAATGGACAAGGCCGCTGCAGTCGAAGCCGCTGGGGGAGTTCCCCCCGTACCGGTAGGGGCGCCCGAGCTGCTGCTGGGCGAGGGCGACCAGTTCGCCGCCGGTTCCGGATAATTCCGGAGCCAGCAGATCCTCGACGGCAAGGGGCCCGTTCGTGGCGTGGGAGTCCCGTGGCCGGGGAGGCTCCGCTCCGGCGCAGGCATTCAGCTGCAGAGCCAGCATAAGGGCAGCGAGAACCATGAGGACGGGGGCGGGCATGGGCTAGAACCTCTGGATCGGGCAGACCTCCAGCGATCGGCCGGCACTCAGCATGTCGCGACAGAGCTGCAGGCTGCAGTCACTGCAGAACAGCACACAGCGCCAGAACAGCTGTAAACTGCCGCTGGGATGACGGGGAAAGATCTCGCCCCAGAAGGTCTTCAAGATCTCGTCGACCACCTCCGCGTCGGGCGACGCGACGGCCAGTCCGGCAGGGAGCTCCAACAGGTCGCAGTCGATCCGGCTCAGCACCGGGGAATTGCCTAGAAGCTCCCGGTAGGCCTCGCGTGCGACCCGCCTGCTCCCGGCGACCGCGAGAGAGAAATGACGTTGTCCATGCCCTTCGACAAGGCGCAGAATCTGCTCGCGCGCGCCCTGGAGGTTGCCCTGTTCGGAGGTGGCCACGATCACGACCCGCTGCGCGAGGCTGGCCAGGAGTCGACCGCTTTCGTCGTCCTCGCGCACATCGAGAAGCACCAGATCGTAGCGGGGGGGCGTACCGGCCAGCTGATCGACGCCGGCGCAGATGACCGCCGGATCGTCGCCCTCCAGCACCACACTGTCCACGCCGGGAATCCCTGCTCGCCCTGGCCTGGAAATCTCCCGCCCGAGGATCAGGACCCTGCCGCCCCGCCGGCTGCAGCTGCGTGTCAGCGCCGCGAGCAGCGCGTCACGCTCGGGCAACCGGCCATGCGCAATAAAGGCAAGAACCAACGGCACGGACCGCGCCTCGCACGGAGGCTGTGCCGTTGCATTGTCGCGATTCATGGTCATCCTTTTGACTTGGGTCCGTTTTTCCGACACGCCCTGAGCAGCAGACCCATCAGCTTCGGCGACGGTGCCGCGAAGACGC
>QKBP01000067.1 GCA_003246035.1 Desulfuromonadaceae bacterium
CGGGACCGCGCGGCTGCGCGACCCGGTCCCCTTCTACCTGGTGGCGATCTTCTTCATCGTCTTCGACGTCGAGGCGGTCTTCATCGTCTCCTGGGCGGTCGCCTACGACCTGCTCGGCTGGACGGGGTTCCTGCAGATCGCCTTCTTCATCATCATCCTGTTCCTCGCCCTGGTCTACCTGTGGCGGATGGGCGGGATCGACTGGGGGCCCTCGCGCCTGAAGATCCGGAGGGGGCGCGATGCCTGAGAAACTCCCCGACAACATCATCCTCACCACCCTCGACGACGCCATCAACTGGGGGCGCAAGAACTCCCTGTGGCCGATGTTCTTCGGCCTGTCGTGCTGCTTCGTCGAGCTGATGACCAGCATGACCCCGCGCTTCGACCTGGCCCGCTTCGGCGCCGAGGTCATGCGCGGCACGCCGCGCGAAGCCGACCTGATGATCATCGCCGGCACCCCGTTCAAGAAGATGGCCCACTCGATCCTGCGGGTCTACGAGCAGATGGCCAACCCCAAGTGGGTGATCTCGATGGGGAGCTGCTCGAACTCGGGCGGCATGTACGACGTCTACAGCGTGGTCCAGGGGGTCAACCAGCTGCTGCCGGTCGACGTCTACGTCCCCGGCTGCCCGCCCCGCCCCGAAGCCTTCCTGCAGGCGCTGCAGATCCTCCAGGACAAGATCACCGCCGAGGAGCAGCCGGCGCGCCGGGTCTTCGGTCTCGGCGGCGGGAGCGAGGGGACGGAGGGGCCGGTGCTGGTCGACGGCGTGAGCAAGAGCCGCGACCCGCGCGGACCCGGCTTCGGCAACGCCGCGATTCGCGGCAGCTCGGCGCAGCACCCCGACTTCTTCGCCCAGCGCTCCGGCCTGATCTGGACCCCGCCCCAGCCGCGGGTCGAGTTCCCGCAGGGGAGCGACGCGTTGCAGCGTGCGGTGCTCGAAAAGTTCGGCGCGGCGGTGGCGATCGACGAGACCGCCGCCGACATGCCGGGGCTGATCGTCCGCGAGGCCGCGCGCACCCCCGAGGTGCTGCGTTTCCTCAAGAACGACGTGGAGCGGCGCTACCGCCGCCTCGAGGACCTCACCGCGGTCGACGAGAGCGCCCGCGCCCTCCACCCGGGGCACGACTACACCCTGGTCTACCACCTGCTCAACCTCGAGCAGCCCGGCTACCTGCGGGTCAAGACCCCGCTGCAGGGAGGGGCGCCGGAGGCGCCGAGCATCGCCGACCTCTGGCCCAACGCCGACTGGTACGAGCGCGAGGTCTACGACATGTTCGGCATCCGCTTCGCCGGACACCCCGACCTGCGCCGCATCCTGATGCCCCCCGACTGGGAGGGGCACCCGCTGCGCAAGGGGCACCCCTCGCGGGCCACCGAGATGTCGCCCTTCACCGCCGAGAGCGCGGCGAAGCTGCTCCCGGCCGACGCCGGCAACGTCTTCAAGGGGGAGCCGCTCGGCGACGACGAGGAGACCATGCTCCTCAATATGGGGCCGCAGCACCCGGGGACCCACGGGGTGCTCAGGCTGATCCTCAAGCTCCACGGCGAGGAGGTGGTCGACGTCGACCCGGACATCGGCTATCACCATCGCGCCGCCGAGAAGCTCGGCGAGCGCCAGCACTGGAACCAGTTCATCCCCTACACCGACCGGATCGACTACATCTCCGGGGTGCAGAACAACCTCGCCTACCTGCACGCCGTCGAGACCCTGGCCGGGATCGAGGTCCCCGAGCGGGCCGAGTACATCCGGGTGATGCTCTGCGAGCTGTTCCGGATCATCAACCACCTGGTCTGGATCGGCTCCTTCGGCCACGACGTCGGCGCCATGACCCCGGTGTTCTACGCCTTCGAGTCGCGCGAGAAGATCTTTGACATCATCGAGATGGTCACCGGCGGGCGCATGCACCCGGCCTGGTTCCGCATCGGCGGGGTCCCGGAGGACCTCCCCGTGGGGTGGAAGGAGGCGGTCGACGCCTTCACCCGCGATTTCGACAAGCGGATCGACGAGTTCGAGACCATGCTCACCGACGGCTACATCTTCCGCGCCCGTACCGAGGGGGTCGGGGTCTTAAGCCTCGACGAGGCGCTCGACTGGGGGGTGACCGGTCCGAACCTGCGCGCCTGCGGGATCGCCTGGGACCTGCGCCGCAAGATGCCCTACAGCGGCTACCAGCACTTCGACTTCTCGGTGCCGACCGCCAGCGGCGGCGACTCCTTCGCCCGCTACGAGGTGCGCGTCGAGGAGATGCGCCAGAGCCTGAAGATCGTCCGCCAGGCCGCCGAACGGATGCCCGCCGGGCGCTGGATCGGCGAGGATTACCGCTACGTCTATCCCAAGCGGCAGGACGGGCTCAACGACATCGAGAGCCTGATCCATCACTTTGTCAACGTGACCCGCGGCATGACCCCGCCGAAGGGGGAGTGCTACCGGGCCATCGAATCGAGCAAGGGGGAGTGCGGTTACTACCTGGTCAGCGAGGGGACCAGCGTCCCTTACCGGCTGCGCATCCGCACCCCCTCCTTCCCGCACCTGCAGGCGGTGCCGCACATGACCCGCGGCTGGTTGCTCTCCGACCTGATCACGGTGCTCGGTTCCATCGACTTTGTTCTCGCCGACCTGGATCGCTGACATGAACGCAAACCTGTTGACAGAGAAACAGCTGGAGCATTTCCGCAAGCGCGCCGCGAGCATCGCCCACCCGCGCGAGCTGATCATCGACATCCTGCGTGCCGTCCAGGACAGCCACGGCTGGGTCCCCGACGAGGGGGTGGAGATCGCCGCCGAGCTGCTCGGCATCTCGCCGCTGCAGGTCGAAGAGGTGGCGACCTTCTACGACAAGATCTACCGCCAGCCGGTCGGGCGCCTGGTGATCCACGTCTGCGACTCGATCTGCTGCTGGAGCCTCGGCGGCGAGGAGGTCTACCACGAGCTCCAGAGCCTGCTCGGGGTGCACCCCGGCGAGACCACCACCGACGGGGTCTTCACCCTGCTGCCGACCTGCTGCCTCGGGATGTGCGGCAAGGCCCCGGCGCTGACGGTCGGGCCGCGCTCCTACGAGCGGGTCAAGCCCGAGGAAGTGGCCGAGATTCTCCGCAAGGAACGCCAGGAGGCGCTGAAATGAATCCCGGTCCGCAGCTGCTGTTCAAGAACCGCCGCCCGGGCGAGACCGTGTTCCTCGAGGGGTTCCGCAAGAGCGGCGGCTACGCGGGGCTGACCAAGGCCCTCAAGGAGATGGACCCGGCCGGGGTGCGCGAGCTGGTCAAGGCCTCCGGACTGCGCGGCCGCGGCGGCGCAGGCTTCCCGACCGGGGTGAAGTGGGGTTTCTTCCCCCACGACGCTGCCGGCGAGAAGTACCTGGTGTGCAACTGCGACGAGATGGAGCCCGGGACCTACAAGGACCGGATCCTGCTCGAGGCCGACCCCCACCAGCTGGTGGAGGGGATGATCGTGGCCGCCTTCGCGCTGCAGGTGCCGGTCGGCTACATCTTCATCCGCTACATGTACGAACAGGCGGCGCAGAACCTCGAGCGGGCGATCGCCGAGGCGGAAGCGGCCGGCCTGCTGGGGAAGAACATCCTCGGCAGCGGCTTCGACTTCGAGCTGCACGTGCACCGCAGCGCCGGGCGCTACATCTGCGGCGAGGAGACGGCGCTGCTCAACGGCCTCGAGGGGAAGCGCCCCAACCCGCGCTCCAAGCCGCCGTTCCCGGCCCAGTCGGGCCTGTTCGGCATGCCGACCACGGTCAACAACGTCGAGACCCTCGCCGCCGTACCGCACATCGTCACCGGCGGCGCCGCGTGGTTCAAGGGGCTGGCGCGCAACCCGGAAGGGGCCGGGACCAAGCTCTTCGGGCTCTCGGGGCACCTCGAGCGGACCGAGTGCTACGAGCTGCCGGTCGGCATCCCGCTGCGCGAGGTGATCGAGGTCTTCGGCGGCGGCGTGCGGGGCGGACGGAAATTCAAGGCCTGCCTCCCCGGCGGCGCCTCGACCCCCTACCTGACTCCGGAGCACCTCGACGTGGCGCTCGACTTCGGCCCTCTCGAGGCGGTCGGCAGCCGCTTCGGCACCGCCGGGGTGACGGTCTTCGACGACAGCACCTGCATGGTCGCCGCGACCCTCAACCTCAACCGCTTCTTCGCCCGCGAGAGCTGCGGCTTCTGCACCCCCTGCCGCGACGGCCTCCCCTACGTGAACTGGCTGCTCGAGAAGATCGAGCGGGGGGAGGGGAGCGAGGAGGATATCGAGAACCTGCGCCTGCAGATCCCGCACATCAACCGCTCCTTCTGCGCCCTCGCCCAGGGGGCGACCGGGCCCCTGGAGGGGCTGCTGCGCCTGTTCGAAGACGAAATCCGCGACCACATCCGCCTCGGCGGGTGTCCGCTGCGCAAGGGATAGCTGCCTGTCATGCCGACACTGACCATCGACAACCAAACCGTCACCGTCCCCGCGGGGAGCAACGTGCTCGACGCCGCCATCGCGCTCGGGATCGTGGTGCCGCACTTCTGCTACCACGAGGCCCTCGGGGCGATCGGCTCCTGCCGGCTGTGCGCCATGAGCTTCGTCGAGGGCCCGGTCAAGGGGGTGCAGATGGGGTGCATGGTCAAGGCCGAAGACGGCATGGTGGTGACCACCCTCGACGAGGCCTCGGTGATCCAGCGCCGGCACGTGATCGAATGGCTGATGAGCAACCACCCCCACGACTGCCCGGTGTGCGACGAGGGGGGGGAGTGCCAGCTGCAGGACATGACCATCGCCGGGGGGCACTCCCTGCGGCGCTACCGCGGTCCCAAGCGCACCTACCAGAACCAGGACCTCGGCCCCTTCGTGGTCCAGGAGATGAACCGCTGCATCCAGTGCTACCGCTGCGTGCGCACCTACCAGGAGTACTGCGGCGGCGACGACTTCGGCGTCCTCGGTTCACGCAACCGGGTGTTCTACGGGCGCTTCAAGCCGGGGCGCCTGGAGAGCCCCTTCTCCGGCAACATCGTCGACGTCTGCCCGACCGGGGTGTTGACCGACAAGACCTTCCGCTTCACCACCCGGCTCTGGGACCTGCAGGAGGCGCCCTCGGTCTGCCCGCACTGCTCGGTCGGCTGCGCGGTGATCCCCGGCGGGCGCTACCGCGAGCTGCAGCGGGTCCGGTCCGGCGTCAACCCCGAGGTCAACGGGCACTTCATCTGCGACCGCGGCCGCTTCGGCCACGCCTACGCCAACCACCCCGAACGCCCGCGCACCCCGACCCTCAAGGGGCGCGAGGTGAGCTGGGACGAGGCGCTGACCACCCTCGAACAGCAGGTCTTCAACATGACCGCGCTGCATGGCGAGGGGTGCATCGCCCTGCTCGGCTCGTCGCGTGCCTCCCTCGAGGCCAACGCCCTGCTGGTCGAGCTGGGGCGCAAGCGCAACCTGCCGGTGGTGCTCGAGGCCCACGCGCGGCGTGACCGCGCCGCCCGCCAGGCGGTGGCCGGGCTCGAGGGGAGCGCGACGCTGGCGCAGGTGCGCCACAGCGACCTGCTGGTGATGGTCGGCTGCGACCCCCTCGCCGAGGCGCCGGTGCTCGGCCTGGCGATGCGCCAGGCGGTACGCCGGGGGGCGCGCGTGGTGGTCATCGACCCGCGCCCGGTCAAGCTGCCGTGCGCCGGCGACGCGTTGCCCCTGGCCGCACGCCAGCTCGACCTCGCCCTCGACGTGCTCGCCGGCGGCCAGGCCGACGGCTTCGACGCGGCGCAGACGGCCTTCCTCGACGGCGTGCGGCGAAGCCTCGAGGGCGCCGAGCGCCCGGTGCTGATCGGCGGCGCCCACCTGCTCGGTTTCGATGGCATCGAGCGCCTGCAGGCGCTCGCCCAGCGCTGCACGCAGGGGGAGCGGCGCTGCCTGACCTACAGCGTCTTCAACGGCCCCAACAGCATCGGCGCGGCCCTGTTTGCCGACGGCGACGACTTCAACACCCTGCTCGCGGCGATGGAGGCCGGCACCATCCGCGGCCTGATCTGCCTCGAGAGCGACCCCTTGAGCGACACCACCGACCCCGGCCGGACCGCGGTGGCCCTGGCGCATCTCGAGCTGCTGGTCTGCATCGACAGCCTCCCGACCCTGACCACCCGGCGCGCCGACCTGTTGCTGCCGAGCCGCGTGGTGGTCGAAGGGGAGGGGGTGTACGTCAACGCCGAGGGGCGCATGCAGGCCTTCGCCCCGGTCCTCGAGCCGGGGGTGCCGCTGCGCGAACTTTCGAACGGGAGCTTCCCGCCGCGCCGCTTCGAGGCGACGACCCCGGGGAGCGCACCGCTTCCGGACTGGCAGGTTCTCGCCCGCCTGCTCGGGAAGAGCGAAAACCTCGCCGAGCTGCGCGCCGAGCTGGAGGCTGCGGATGCGCGCCTGTCCGGCCTCGGCGAACTGCGTCCGGGAGATCACGGCCGGCGGGTCAGCGTGCCGGTCCAGGCCGAGCTCACCCCGCAACCGCGCGCCTTGACTGCGCCGCCCGAGCAGGGGCTGCGTCTGCTGGCGGTCGCCGACACCTTCGGCAGCGGCCTGCTCGCCTCGCTCTGCCGCCACCTGCAGCAGCTGATCCCCGATCCCTACGTGCGCATGTCCCGGCAGGACTCGGAACAGTACGGGGTGGCCGATGGTGACCGGGTGCGCCTGCACACCCAGCACGCCTCGGCGGTGGTGCGGGTGCTGGTCGCGACCGACCTGACCCCCGGGCTGCTGCTGGTGCCGCGGCTGCGCAACACCCCGCTCGAGATGTTCGTCCCCGGCAGCACCGCCTGGCCGTGCCGGATCGAGAAGGAGGCCGCATGCCCGACATCCTGATCGACCTGCTGATCATTGCCGTCAAGCTGGGGGTGGTGTTCGCCATCGTGCTGACCATGGCCGCCTACCTGGTCCTCGCCGAGCGCAAGATCCTCGGACGCATGCAGCTGCGCCACGGCCCCAACCGGGTCGGCCCCTTCGGGCTGATGCAGCCGCTGGCCGACGTGATCAAGCTGCTCACCAAGGAGGACTTCGTCCCCGCCGCGGGCGACCGCTGGATCTTCCTGCTCGCCCCCGGGGTCACCGCGCTGACCGCGCTGATGGTCTTCGCCGTGGTCCCCTTCGGCCCGCCGCTCCACCTGTTCGGCCGGGAGATCCCGCTGGTGATCTGCGACCTCAACGTCGGGGTCCTCTACTTCCTCGGCTTCTCCTCGCTGGCGGTCTACGGCGTCGCCCTGGGGGGGTGGGCATCCAACTCCAAGTACGCGCTGCTCGGCTCGATCCGCGGCCTCGCCCAGCTGATCTCCTACGAGCTCTCGATGGGGATGGCGCTGGTCCCGGCGATCATGATGGCCCGCTCCTTCTCCCTCACCGAGATCGTCAACGCCCAGGCCGACGTCCCCTTCGCGCTCCTCAACCCGGTCGGCTTCCTGATCTTCCTGATCAGCGTGATGGCCGAGTCGAAGCGTACCCCCTTCGACCTCCCCGAGGCGGAGAACGAGATCGTCGCCGGCTTCCACGCCGAGTACAGCGGGATGCGCTTCGGTCTGTTCTTCGTCGGCGAGTACATCAACATGGTGGTGCTCGGCGCGATGCTGACGATCTTCTTCCTCGGCGGCTGGCACGGCCCGCTGCTCCCGCCGGTGGTCTGGTTCGCCCTCAAGGTGCTGGCGGTCAATTTCCTGTTCATCTGGGTGCGCGGTTCGCTCCCGCGCTTCCGCTACGACCAGCTGATGAACCTCGGCTGGAAGGTGCTGGTGCCGCTCTCGCTGCTCAACGTGCTGGTCAGCGGCGCCCTGATCCTGTGGTGGAGGGGCGTATGAAGCATTTCTGGCGCGGCATGATCGGCACCCTCAAGCCCTTCGCGGTGACCTTCAAGTACATGTTCACCAAACCGGTGACCATCCAGTACCCGGAGCAGAAGCGTATCCCTGCCGAGCGTTACCGCGCGCGCATGGTGCTGACCCGCGACCCGGACGGCGAGGAGCGCTGCGTCGCCTGCCACCTGTGCAGTGCCGCCTGCCCGGTCGACTGCATCTCGATGCAGGCCGCCGAGCGCGAAGACGGGCGCCGCTACGCGGCCTGGTTCCGGATCAACTTCGCGCGCTGCATCTTCTGCGGGCTGTGCGCCGAGGCCTGCCCGACCCTGGCGATCCAGATGTCCCCCGAGTACGAGATCTGCAACCGCAACCCCTTGAGCCTGGTCTACGAGAAGGAGGACCTGCTGATCGCCGACGGCGGCAAGGACAACCGCTACAACTTCTACCGCCACGCCGGGATCGGCGTGGTCAACCCGCGCGGCGGCAACGACGATGAAACGCCGCCGGAAGACCCGCGCAGCCTGCTGCCGTGACGGTGACGAGACGCCTATGATAGCCACGGTTCTGTTCTATATCCTCGCGGCGGCCGCCCTGCTGGCGATCCTGATGTGCATCACCCGGGGCAACCCGGTGCACGCGGTGATCTACCTGGTCAACGGGCTGTTCGACATCGCGCTGATCTTCTACCTGCTCGGGGCGCCGCTGGTGGCAGCCTGGGAGCTGATCATCTACGCCGGGGCGATCATGGTGCTGTTTTTGTTCATCATCATGATGCTCGAGCTGGCGCCGACCACCGAGACCGAGGGACCGGGGTGGCAGCGCTGGGTGCCGGTGCTGCTCCTCTCTCTGGTGGTGCTCGGCTGCACCCTGGTGATCATCTACACCGATCCGGCCGGCAGCGTCGGGAGCTACCACGCGTCGCCGCGCGAGTTCGGCCTGGTGCTGTTCCGCGACTACGGCCTGGCGGTCGAGGTGGTCTCCTTCCAGCTGCTGTTCGCCGCGGTCGGGGCCTTCTACGTCGGCAAGAGCGACTGGAAGCGCCGGGTCAGGAGGGCCGAATGATCGTCCCGCTCTCCCACCTGCTGACCTTTGCCTCCCTGCTGTTCGTGATGGGGATCGGCTGCGTGCTGGTGCGCCGCAACCTGATCATGATCCTGATCGGCGTCGAGATCATGATCAACGCCGCCGGGGTGGTGATGGTCGCCGGCTCGGCGGTCTGGCACCAGGTCGACGGCCAGGTGTTCGTGCTGTTTCTGATGGCCATGACCTCTGCCGAGGTGGCGATCTCCCTGGCGATGGTGGTCTACCTCCACCGCCGGCGCCGGAGCGTCGAGGCGGACGCCTTCAGCGACTTGAAAGGGTAGCCCGATGTCGCCCAAGCTCCTGTTCCTGATCCCGATTTTCCCCCTGGCCTGCGCGCTGGTCAACATGGTGGCCGGCCGCCTGCTGCCGCGCCGCGTGGTCGGCGGCCTGGCGGTGTCCGGGGTGGCGGTGGCGAGCATCCTGGCGCTGCTGCTCTGGCCGCTCGCCTCCGGCGAGGGGACCCGCGTGACCCTCTATACCTGGCTGGCCAGCGGCGACCTGAACATCCCCGTCGCGCTGCTCTACGATGCGCTCGCCGCGCCGATGACCCTGATGGTCACCGCCGTGGCGACCCTGATCCATCTCTACGCCGTCGGCTACATGGCCGAGGAGCAGGACTCGGCACGCTTCTTCGCGCTGCTCAACCTGTTCGTCTTCGCCATGCTGCTGATCGTGCTCGCCGACAACCTGCTGCTGCTGTTCCTCGGCTGGGAGGGGGTCGGTTTCTGCTCCTACGCCCTGATCGGCTTCTGGTACCAGAAGGAGAAGAACGCCCTCGCCGGGCGCAAGGCCTTCCTGGTGACCCGCGCCGGTGACATCTTCCTGCTCATCGCGCTGATGTGGTGCTTCGCCCTCACCGGCAGCCTGTCGCTGGGCGAGGTCAACGCCGCGGCGGCGGGCTGGGCTCCGGCCACCGTCACCGCCCTGGGGCTGCTGGTGCTGCTCGGGGCCTGCGGAAAGTCGGCCCAGCTGCCGCTGATGACCTGGCTGGCCGATGCCATGGCCGGGCCGACCCCGGTCTCGGCGCTGATCCATGCCGCCACCATGGTGACCGCGGGGGTATACCTGCTGTGCCGGCTCTTCCCCCTGGTCTCGCTCTCGCCCGTGGCGCTGGCCGCGATCGCCGCGGTCGGGGCGCTGACCGCCCTGTACGCCGCGAGCTGCGCCCTGGCCCAGCGCGAGATCAAGCGGGTGCTCGCCTACTCGACCATGAGCCAGGT
This sequence comes from Desulfuromonadaceae bacterium, assembly GCA_003246035.1. The sequence continues at coordinate 10,096 of QKBP01000067.1, forward strand.
CGGCTACATGTTCCTGGCGGTGGGGGCCGGCAGCGTCGCGACCGCCCAGTTCCACCTGCTGGTCCACGCCTTCTTCAAGGCGCTGCTGTTCATGACCGCCGGCTGCATCATCCACCTCGCCGGGGAGGAAAACGACATCTTCCGCATGGGCGGGGTCTGGAAGAAGGCGCGCCTGGTTTCGCTGCTGTTCCTGGTCGGCGGGCTGTGCCTGGCGGGTGCCCCGCTCAGCGGCGGGTTCTTCTCCAAGGACGCGGTGCTGGTGACGGTCTTCGCCCACCCCGAGCCGTTCTACCGTCTGCTCTGGGCGATCGGGGCGCTGACCGCGCTTTTGACCTCGCTCTACACCTTCCGCATGCTCTACCTGGTGCTGGGCGGAGAGGCACGCAACGAGGCCCATCCGCACCTCCCCGGCCGCCTGATGGTCTGGCCG
>QKBP01000096.1 GCA_003246035.1 Desulfuromonadaceae bacterium
ATGCTCATGGCCCTGGGCGGGCTGTTCGAGGCCGGGCTGGTCGAGTGGATGACCTCGATGACCTACCAGGCCGCCTCCGGGGCCGGTGCGCCCAACATGCGTGAGCTGCTAGCCCAGATGGGCCACCTGCACGCCGCGGTCGCCGACGAGCTCGCCACCCCCGGTTCGGCGATCCTCGAGATCGACAAGAAGATCACCGCCGAGCTCAACGGCAGCGGCATGCCGACCGCCGAGTTCGGCTTCCCGCTGGCCGGCAGCCTGCTGCCGTGGATCGACCGCGAGGTCGAGGACGGCCAGAGCCGTGAGGAGTGGAAAGGGCTGGTCGAGACCAACAAGATCCTCGGCAACGCGACGATGATCCCGATCGACGGCCTCTGCGTGCGCGTCGGCGCGATGCGCTGCCACAGCCAGGCCCTGACCATCAAGCTCACCAAGGATGTGCCGATGAGCGAGATCGAGGCCCTGATCGCCAACCACAACGACTGGGTCGAGCTGGTCCCCAACACCAAGGAGGCCTCGCTCAAGCGCCTCACCCCGACCGCGGTCTCCGGCACCCTGACCGTCCCGGTCGGGCGCCTGCGCAAGATGAAGATGGGCCCGCAGTACCTTTCGGCCTTCACCTGCGGCGACCAGCTGCTGTGGGGGGCCGCCGAGCCGCTGCGGCGCATGCTGCGCATCCTCATGGAGCGCTAGCCCCGGCACCGCTTCTCCTTAAACGTAAAAAGCTCCGCAAACCTAGACTGTTTGCGGAGCTTTTTTATTCGCACATGAAGCACGCAACAGGGTCACGCCCCCCCATGCCTGCCCGGGAGAGGACATTCGCCTGCGTGTTCGCGTGCGTTACTCTTCCTCGGAGGCGTCCTGTTCAGGAGCGTCAGCGTCTTTCTCATCCTGCTTGCGCTTGAGCTTCTCTTCCTTTTTCGCCTTGCGGGCGAGCTCCTTCTGGCGCTTCTCGAAACTGTAGTTCGGTTTGCGAGCCATGGTTCCTCCTTTCGTAACTTCCCGGTACGACCATCTTCAACCGGCCGTATGAACAAAGAGCCCCACGGATATTTACCGCGGGGCTCTCAGGTCAATCGAACTGCGAGGCGATTAAATCTTGCGCACGTTGGTCGACTGCGGACCCTTCTGGCCCTGGGTCACGTCGAAGCTGACGCGGTCGCCCTCGGCGAGCGACTTGAAGCCGTCACCCTGGATCTGCGAAAAATGGACGAACACGTCCGGACCATTGTCCTGCTCGATAAAACCGAAACCCTTTGCATCGTTGAACCACTTGACAGTACCTTCAGCCACTTTTGTTCTCCCTGTCCCGTTGCGGGATCGTTCTGTTGTGCCGGTTTCTACCACCCTGAAAACGAAAACACACAGCCCATGTGGGTCTGTGTGTTCTGAACCGGGGCGGCACGATGCCGACCAGGCGAGTAGCGGAAGCTTCTACACAAACTTTTCTGAGATAAACCACACTAGCACGCACTGCGATCAAAACACAACTAGGAAAAATGGAAAACATTCCGGCTCTATTTCCGAATCCGCAACGCCCGGAAGGGCACCATCCCCCCGCCGGCCACCGGTGGCACGAAGGTCTCGCGCACGAAGCGCACGTCCTCGATGGTATAGAAGGCGTTGGGGTTGAAGCGCTTGATGATCGCCACGATATCCTCGAGCCGGCGCCGCTTGGCGACCATGAAGATCAGTTTCACCGGACCGCTCTCCCCCTGGGCATCGACGCTGGTCACCCCGTACCCCTGGTCCCACAGGTAGCGCACCAGCTCGCTGGCGTCGTGGCGGGTGATCACGCGGATGATCTGGTTTCCGATCGCGATCCGTTCCTCGAGCATCACCCCCACGTAGTTCCCGACCGCAAATCCAAGGGCGAAGGCGACATAAGTCACCCAGTTGTCCATGTGCCGCATCACCTGGCTGATCGCCAGAACCCAGACCAGCGACTCGACGAAACCGAGCAGCGCCGCGTACCGCTTGAAGCCTTTGGAGACGAAGATGATCCGCAGCGTCCCGACGCTCACGTCGAGAATCCGCGCAGCGAACACCAGCAGCGGGATCCACAGCAATTCAAGCATCTCTGACCCAACCATGCTTACCCCTTTTTCTATCCCGTTTATCGCAGGCGATGATGCCCCCGAAGCCCCCGGCCGTCAAGTCGTTCCTTCTCCCCCGTCCGACAATGGCCTGGGGGCTTGACCGGCAGCCGGCCTCCCACTAGCATGGAGCCCCGACGATGACACCGAAAGGGTTTCATGGACGCATCCACCCCCTATACCGCCTTGATCTTCGACCCTGACCAAGGGCACTGGCGCGCTTACCGCGCTCCGCTCGAAGTGGTGGCTGCTCGACGGCTCGACGAGGTGCTCCCCGCCCTGCAGCGAATCGAACAGGCCGTCGAGCAGCAGGGGCTGCACGCGGCGGGCTTCGTCAGCTACGAGGCGGCCCCGGCCTTCGACTCCGCCCTGGAGGTTTGCGAGGCGGATGACTTTTCGCTCCTCTGGTTCGGCCTCTTCGAAGGTTTCGACGCGGTTCAGCTGCCACCGGAGCCCCCATGTGTGGAGCTCCCCGGCTGGACGCCGGGACTCGGCGAGGCTGCGTTCCGGCACAAGGTCGAGGCCATCAAGCAGGCGATCGCCCGCGGCGAGACCTACCAGGTCAACCTCACCTTCCCCGTCAACCTCACCTTCCCCCTGAGCGCCCCTTTCCACGACGACTCCTGGCCGTTCTTCCTGCAACTGGTCCGTGGGCAGGGTGCTGGCGCGGCGGCCTGGCTCGACACCGGGCGCTTCGCGCTCAGCTCCGCCTCACCCGAGCTGTTCTTCGCCCTCGACGGCGAGGTGCTCACCTCCCGCCCGATGAAAGGGACCGCGCCGCGCGGCCTGACACCGGAGGAGGACGAACACCAAGCCGAAGCACTGCGCAGCTCCGAGAAGGACCGGGCCGAGAACGTGATGATCCTCGACATGATCCGCAACGACCTCGGGCGCCTCCCGGGCGGGCCGGTGCGGGTCACCGAGGAGTTCGCGGTCGAGAAGTACCCGACCGTCTGGCAGATGACCTCTACCGCCGCGACCTGCACCCGCGCCCCGGTAAGCGAGATCTTCCGCGCCCTCTTCCCCTGCGCCTCGATCACCGGCGCTCCCAAGGTCCGGACCATGCAGATCATCCGCGACCTCGAGCAGCGCCCGCGGCGCATCTACACCGGCGCCATCGGTCACATTTCCCCGGGGCGCCAGGCGCGCTTCTCGGTGGCGATCCGCACCGCGCTGATCGACCGCGAGACGCAGACCGCC
>QKBP01000061.1 GCA_003246035.1 Desulfuromonadaceae bacterium
AAAGCCGGAGTTGTCATGCCCCTTCTGCTGCGACTGCATCAGCTGCAGGGCCTTGCTGGGATGGACGTAATTGAGACTCTTGATGGCGCCGATGCGGCACATGGCGTCCTCCTTCACAGTGAGTAACTTTCCCAAAGGAAGCACGACACTATAAGCAATTGTCGTGCCGATATCAAGCCATAGACCCGAAACTGAAGGGTTTCAACGCTCCTTCAATGAGTTACACGTCGTATACCCCATAAAATATCTCATTAATGCGCGCCCCACCTACTCAAGACACGCAAGGGTGTGCTCACTTTGTGTACAGGGGCTACTCTAGACCGTAGCTCACGACTGGGGCGAAACAGAAAAAGGCGGCCCAAAGACCGCCAAAAGGCACGAAAAACCCCCTCAGCGCAGACGTGCGGCGAGGTTAGCGGGCGAAGGAACTCTTGCCGAAACGAACGACTTGCGCCAGCCCCAGAACCGTCAGGTAGACCAGCAGGGTCATCACGAAACTCTCCAGCATGACATCAGGCTCCTTTCTGCGCCTTCGCGCACCAACGATGCGCCCATATTCGCCCCTAACAGTATGTTATTTCAAGGATTTTCCATAAAACACCATTCGCCTCAGAGGATCACCTCGAGCCCGAAAGGGGCTCGACAAGCGTATACGCGCGCCAACAACCCCTCCAGACGGCGAACGGCATTCTAACCAGGGGTATACGCATCGATTTTTTTCTGATGAAACGGCTACTTGGAGGGAACAAAAAAGACGGGGCGACCGGCCGGTCGCCCCGTGGATGCGTAGAGTTTTCGCGGGAGGGTCAATCGAGGCTGTCCTTGATCCAGCCGTCGATCGACTCGGCAACCCCCTGGGGGAGGTCGAGAAAACGGAGCCCCATACCGGGCTCGTAGGGACCGCCGCGGGTGTAGTGGCGCTTCCAGACCACCTCGGCTCCACATTGGACCGATGTTCTCATGGGTTCGGGGAGCGGCACCTCGATCTGGAAACGGCTCCCCGGTTCGTGGGGGTTGACCGTCGCAATAAACAGGCCGCTCTTGCTGATGTTCTTGGCATAGCCGAAGAACGTCCTGTCGCCGTCGTCGAGCTTGACCTTGAGGATCAGCAAGGGAGAGCGCAGGTTCTTGCGCTGGTCCGCCTCCGGTCGCTCAAGCAGTTCCTTGTCGTCGTCGCTCATTACGCCACCCGCCCTGCTGCATTCTAGTTCACGAGAACTTCTGACAAATCAGCAATTTACCCTATCATCGGCACAACAACAAGCTTTTTCCTGACCCGCACCCTGCAGGGCGCGCAGCCGGGCGAGCATGCCGGGCACCCCGCAATCGGGAGTCCAGCCCATCTGAAGCGCCACCTGACACGGATCGGTCGCCGAAGGCCACAACACCCCGGACGCCTTCACCAGCCTCAGGGTGCGCAACCCATCGAACCAGTCATGAAACCCCTTCTCCAGCAGCGACCGCTCGCGGAAGTTCCCCTGCAGGCGCTTCCAGACCCCGGAAAAGCCCTGAGCCTCGAGGTACTCGGCAAGCCACGGCTCAAGCCCGTGTGCCTGCACCAGTAAGTGGTCACCGTCTCGCTGCAGTCCGCCCCGGACGATCCGCAGCCACCCCGCGAGGAGGGCATAGGCGTGCGCGTGATGAAACCGCACCACCCCCTCGCCCGCCAGCTGGCGGGCCACGACACGACCGGTTCCGAAGGGCGCGCGCTGCGAGGGGCGGGGCGAAGGCTGAACCAGGGTCCCGGAGAGCCGCCCGAGCCGGGAGGTCTTGACCAGCTGCTGGAGAAAGTAGAAATCCTCCCCCCCCGCACGACGGTTCATCCCTCCCGCCTTCAGGTAGGCGTCGCTGCTGCAGGCCAGCGCACTGCCGAGGGCATGATGCGCGTAGGGGGAACCCGCCTGTTCGAGCCCGGCGACATAGCTGCGCATGTAGAGCTCGTAGAGCTCGATGGCCCTCTGGGAGGATTCATCCTCGGCGTCCCGGTGGCGAAACGGAACCACGCACCCTCCCGGGTGCTGCGCGAGGTATCGGCTCAAGGTCTCGAGGTATTGGGCGTCGACCCGGGTGTCCGCATCGAGAGACGCCAGGACCGTGGGGCGCGCCGGATGTACCGTGTCCAGGTACAGGTCGAAGCCGAGCTTGCGCGCCGTGCCGACACCGGCCAACCGCTCCGGCAGCGCCAGTGACCCCGTCGTGGCATCGACCCAGGCCAGCGGGCACTCCGGATGCGTGGCGCTACGTCGCTTCAGCCCCTCCAGGTCGCGGGCATTCTGGTGAAGCGTGGCCGGCGGCGCTGAACGAGGACGATTGACAACCACCACGACCGCGAACGCGCTTCGCCATCGCGCGGGGTTGGCGTCCAGGCTGTCGAGGGTGGCAAACAGCTCGTCCCCCTCCGCCAGGGAGGGGATCACAACCACGCCGCGGGGCTCCCGGGGGAGAGCCCCCTCGAGAGCCCACGGACCGGCAAGGCCTCGCCGCTCGAGATAGCGCGTCAAACTCATACTCCGCCCCGGGACGGCGCCGGCACCCCGCGAACGCGCAGGTCGGCACACAGCTGGGCAAAGGGGTCGCCCTCTCCCTGCAGCCAGCGGATCGGAATCCCTTGACGCTCCATACGCCGGAACCAGGTCTCCTGGCGCTTGGCGAACTGATGGATGGCACTGTTGAGTTTCTGAAACATGTCATTGCGACTCAGCTCACCCTGCAGGTACCTGGCGATGAACCGATACTCGAGACCGTAGTACTCGAGCGACGGCCAGGAGACCCCGCCGGCGTGCAGCGCCGCCACCTCCTCGACCATCCCCTGGTCGAGGCGTTCGCGCAGGCGCGTGGTGATCCGGCGACGCAGCACGTCCCGGGGCCAGGCGATGCCGTAGATCAGCGGATTCAGGGGAGGGAGAGGAGGGAGTTCGCCGGCCGCAGCCGCCGTCCCTTCGGCCACCTCGATGGCCCGCAACAGCCGCTCGCGCTCGGTCAGGTCACTGCGGTTGTGCTGGTCGGGGCGAACGGTTTGCAGCCTCAGGCGCAGGGCATCGTCATCGAGCCTGGCCAGTTCGGCGCGCAGGGCGGGGTTTTCGGGGACCTCAACCATCCGGTACCCCTTCAGGACCGCGTCGAGGTAGAGCCCTGTCCCGCCGACCAGGACCGGCAGGCGGCCGCGGGTCCAGATCGCCTCGAATGCCTCGAAACAGCGCTGCTGAAAGGTAAAGACGCTGAACTCTTCTCCGGCCGCGGCGACGTCGATCAGGTGATAGGGGCTCTCACCGTATTCGCAGAGGTCCTTGCCGGTCCCCAGATCCATGCCGCGAAAAACCTGGCGGGAATCGGCGGAGACGACCTCTCCATCAAGGAGGCGTGCCACGGCGACGCCGAGGCGGGTCTTTCCCGTGGCGGTCGCTCCGAGAATCACGATCAGGTTGGGTTCGCTCTGCATCGCTGCACGATAATCGAAAAAGGGTCTCGATTTCAACGTCACCGGCCTTCAGGGGAGAGAATACGCGGAGAGGCGACTTCCCTTGCCGGCGTAATTCTGCTAGAGTGCCGGAAATTTCCCCCGGAATCGCACGTCATGACCCCAGTAAGCCAGCAACCGCGCATCCTGCAACGCTCCGAGCACGGCATCTCCCGCAAGCAGATCGACGACGATTCGCTCAAGGTGCTCTACCGGCTGAACCGCAACGGCCACAAGGCCTACCTGGTCGGAGGCAGCGTGCGCGACCTGCTGCTCGGGCGCCAGCCGAAGGACTTCGACGTCGGAACCGACGCCACCCCGGGAGAGGTGCGCAAGCTGTTTCGCAACTGCTTCCTGGTCGGGCGGCGTTTCCGCCTTGCGCACATCCGCTTTGGCCGGGACAAGCTGATCGAAGTCGCGACCTTTCGCCGTCAGCCCGAGGAGGGGGAACTCCCCGAAGATCCCGCCGACCACTTCGGTTTCGTCGAGAACGTCTTCGGCACCCCCCAGGAAGACGCCTTCCGGCGCGACTTCACCATCAACGCGCTGTTCTACGACATCAACGACTTCAGCGTCATCGACTACGTCGGCGGACTGCAGGACCTTGAGGAGGGGCGCATCCGGGTCATCGGCGACCCGCTGGTGCGCTTCACCGAGGACCCGGTGCGCATGCTGCGGGCGCTCGAGTTCACGGCCCGCCTCGGCTTCTCGCTCGACGAGGACGCCCGGGAGGCGATCTACCAACGGGCACCGCTGGTCGCCGAGGCGGCTCCTTCGCGCATCCGGGACGAACTGATGGAGCTGTTCCGACACCGGGTCGGCGGCCAGGTGCTGCGCGACGCCCAGGCGATGGGGCTCCTTGCTCCGCTGCTCGCCGGCTACCGGGGCGACGAGGCGACCTTTACCCTGCTCGACGCGATCGACCGGCGTGCCGCGGATGCCCCCCCGCCCGAGGAGGGGACCCTGCTCGCGGCACTGTTTCTCGAACAGTTCATCGCGGGCTGCCCAGACGACCGCACGACCCACGTCACCGACGCGTTGCGCATTGCCAACTTGCTGCTCACCCCCCACTGCGAGTATTTCCGCATCTCCCACGGCACCCGCCACGTCGCCCGGGAACACCTGGTCAGCATCTTCCGCCTCCGCAAGGGGCTGGGCCAGCGCGGGGAACGGCGCTTCCTGCGCCACCCGCTGACCCCGTCCGCCATCGATCTGTTCGCCCTCTGGCAACACACCCGCGGCGGCGACAGCTCGCTGGTGAGCGCCTGGCAGGAGGCTCTGCGCAAGGCCCTCGAACATGTCTCCCGAGACGAGGGGACTCCGCAGGAGACGCCCCAGAAGCCACGTCGACGCAGGCCCCGGCGCCGCTCGCGCACGAAGCGCCCCCGCCCCCCCGCCTGAACCCGGGACCCCGCGAGGCGCCATGCTGATCTGCCGGCATTCCATAGACCGTCACCTCAGGCTCCTTGTCCTGACCCTGCAGTTCGTCGTCGCGGCCTGTTCGGCGCCGCTCCCCGGCCCCCTCTCACCTGATTCCCCGGTCGAGATCCACGGTCTCGATGCGGCTCCCCGCGACAACGTCCTGGCCCTCGTCACCTCGACGCTGACCTCTCCCGGTCCGGAGACGCCCGCCCCGTTCCGGCTGCGCCAGGCCGCCCGCCAGGCCCCCCGACTGGTCGCCGAAGCCCTCGCCCCGTACGGCTACTACGCCCCGGCTACGACAGCCCGGATCGACGGCGAAAAACTGATCCTCGAGATCGATCCGGGCGAGCCCGTCCGCATCGCCCTGGTCGAAACCGCCCTGGACGGGGAAGATTCACCTCCACTGCGCAGGTCGCTGTCGCGCTTCCCGCTCGCCGCCGGCGACACCCTCCTGCACGAAAGCTACGAGAAGGGGAAAGAGGATATCCTCGCGGCAGCGCGTGACCTGGGCTTCCTCGACGCCCATTTTTCACGCCACGAGGTCCGCGTCGACCCACCGGCCCAGCGCGCCGAGATCTTCCTCACGCTCGCCAGCGGTCCACTCTACCGGGTGGGGGAGATCCGGTTCGAACCCAGCGGCCTCTACCCCGAGGCGTTCCTGCGCCGCCACCTGACCCTGAAACCGGGCGAACCGCTGACCCGCGCCGACCTGAACACCACCCGTCAGCAGCTGCGTGACAGCGGGCGCTTCGCCAGCGTGGCCTTGATCCCGCTCCTCGACCAGGCCGCTGACGACGGCCTCACGCCGATCGCCGTCCGGCTCGAGGCGGAACCGCGTCGCCAACTGCGACCGGGGATCGGCTACGGCACCGACACCGGGGCGCGCGCCAGCCTGCGCTACCAGGACCTGAGCACCTTCGGCATGGCGCACCGCTTCAATCTCGACGGCCTGCTGGCCGAATTCAAACGCGGCATCAACGCGGAGTACACGATCCCCGGACGGCACATCGACACCCAGTCCGTGTTGCGGGGAGGCTTTGAGGGCGAATACCTCGACAGCTACGTGACCCGCTACGCGTTCACCGAGTTCGAGCAGTTCTGGGGGCTGGGGAAGCGGCGCATCGTTTCCGGTTTCGGGCGCTTCCAGCGTGAGGATTCCGAGATCGGCGACCAGAATATCGATACGAGCTTCCTGCTCGGTGGGGTGCGCTACCGACAGGGGAAAATCGACAATCCGATCCGGCCCTACCGCGGCTACGTGGTCTCGCTCGAATGGCGCGGGACGAACGAAAACCTTCTCTCCGAGGTCACCCTGGGACAGGTTATGGCGGGATGCCGACTGCTCTTGCCGCTGGCCAGACCGGTGCTGTTGCACCTCCGCGCCAACAGCGCGACCACGATCCAGGAGAAGAAATTCCAAGGCGTCCCGGCCTCGCTCCGCTTCTTCGCCGGCGGCGACCGCTCGGTCAGGGGATATGCCTACCAGGCCCTGGGGCCCAAGGATGCAAACGGGGATGTGACGGGGGGGAAGAACCTTCTCGCCGGGAGCGCCGAAGTGGAGTGGCGCCCCTTCGACAACTGGGGGATGGCCGGATTCTACGACATCGGCAACGCCTTCAACAGCTACAACGAGATGGAACTGGCCGAAGCGGTCGGGGCCGGAGTGCGTTATTATAGTGTAGTCGGGCCGATCTGGCTTGACGTCGCGCGAACCGTGGCGACGCCCAACCCCGACTACCGTCTGCACTTCGGACTCGGACTTACATGGTAAAACGCCTGCTTGCCCGGACATCCGTCGCCGTCGCCGGTCTCGCCCTCGCCCTGCTGGTCGCTGGAGGATGGCTCCTGGACAGCCGCAGCGGAAACCTCTGGCTGCTGGAGAGAGTGGCGACGGCGACCGGCATCGAGCTCGAACTCACCCTCGACAGGCCGCTGTGGTCCGGCCTGCGGGCAAGCAGCCTGAGGGCGGCCTGGCCCGGGGGGGTACTCCGCGCCGACGCGCTCGAGCTTGACTGGCGCCCCTGGCAGCTCTTCCTGGGGACCCTCGACATCCGCTCCCTGCGCCTCTCCGCCCCCCGGGTCTCCTGGCAGGACGTCTCGGATCAGACGGCGGGCAGCGCGGCTGCGCGCTCCTCCCCCGCCCACGTTCCGGCATGGCTCGACCTCCTCGACGTTCGCCTGGACAATCTTCAGGTCGACAACCTCGAGCTCGCGCTTCCGCAGCGCGAGCCCATTGCGATCCGCACACTGCACAGCGTTCTCGCCTGGCACGATGGCAGGCTGCATCTCACCCACCGACTGATCGACGCCCGCGGCCGCACGCTGCAGGGGCTCTGGCAGGCCGGCTCCCACCCCCCGACGCTCGCCGCCGACGTGACCTTTCAAGACGGAGACCGATCACTGCAGGCCGATCTGCAGCTGCAACCGAAGGAGGGAGGGGTCGCCGGCCGCCTCGGGGCGCGCCTCCGGGAGAGCGGCGATTACGGCGCCAGGGTCGCGGCCGAACTCGTCGTGAAGGGGAGCCGCCTCGATTTTTCCCACCTCCTGGTGACACGGCTAACGGGCGAGGACCGGCTCGAGGGGACAGGATTTCTCGCCTGGAGCGGGGGCGAACTGCGCGGCGCGGCGAATCTGCGCCTCACGTCCGTCGACCTTGTCCGGGAGACCGGCTGGCAAACGAATCTTGAAGGGGACCTCACCGCCGATCTGGAGGGCGAATCCTTTCGCGCCGATATCGCGATTCTCAACCGGGATGCGGGCTGGAAAGCTCTCAGCGCCACGGCCCACCTCGAGGGCGACCGCCACGGCCTGCGCCTTGACGCCCTCGATGCCGCCTGGCTGCGCGGCACCCTGAGCGGCGAGCTCGCCCTCGACGGCTACGCCAGGGGGACGCTGCGCGGCCATCTTACGGGACGTCACCTTGACCCGGCCGGTTTCGACCCGCGGCTGGCGGGCGACCTCTCGTTCGTCCTCGACGGGGAGCTGGCGGGCACCTCGGGAGAAGATCTAAAGGCAGGCTGGGATCTCCGCTTCTCCGACAGCCGTCTGCGCGCCATTCCGTTCACCGGCGACTGCCGCGGCCGCTGGCAGTCCGGGGACCTCACATTCGAGTCGTGCCGCCTCGTCAACGGCGACAGCCATCTGCGCGCCACCGGCCACCTGAGCCGGCGCCTCGAGATCGACGTCGCCGCCGACGACCTGGCCCGCTTCCTCCCCGACACGGGCGGCTCCCTGGCCGCCAAAGGATGGCTCCGCCGCGCCGGAGGCGTTTGGGCAGGGGATTTCTCAGGGCACGGCAGCGCCCTCGTCTTCCGCACCACCCGCCTCGCGTCGCTGAACGTTACGGGTCGCGGCGACGCCATCCCGGACCGTTTCGAACTCCGGCTCCAGGGGAGCGAACTGGAGGTGGCCGACACCGTCATCACGCGGCTCGAGCTGGCGCTCGCCGGAGGACTTTCCGCGCCGCGACTCGACCTCGAGGCGACGTGGCGAGACGGAGACCTTGCGGCCACGCTCGCCGGAGAGAGGACGGCTTCAGGCTGGTCGGGCCAGATCGAGCGGCTGCACGGCAGCGCCACAGACCTCGGCAGCTGGTCTCTGCAGTTCCCCGCCGACCTGGATCTGGCGCGTGATCGCGTCGTCCTCGGCCCGCTGGAGCTGCGCGGGACCCGTGGCGAATCCCTGACCCTCGAGTTGGCACGTGCACACGACGAATCCCTGTCCGTCGCGGCATCCTGGCAGGAGCTACAGCTTTCGCACGCCAACCCCTGGCTGAAAGGACCCGAGCTCGACGGCACCGCCACCGGGAGGCTACGGCTCGACCTCGCCGCCGGCAAAACCTTGAGCCTCGATGTTCAGCTCGCCGCCGAACCGGTCGTTCGCTGGCGAGGGGCCGCTGTCGACATCCGCAGCCTCGACCTCGACGTCCGCTGGCAGGAAGCGGGGCTCGACGCCCGGGGCGAACTCCTGCTCGCCCGGGGAGGACGCATCGACCTGGAGGCAACCTCCCCGGCCCCGGGACGCCTTGCCGTCCCCGAACTGGGGGCGCTGACGCTCCGCTGGCGGGAGCTCCCCCTCGCCCTTCTCAAGCCCGACCTGCTGCCAGGACTGCAGCTCGAAGGCGTCTCCGCCGGAGAGGCCGCCGCCGCCCTGCACCCCGGGAAGCGCTTCAGCCTCTCGGCACAGACCGACATGCGCGACGCCCGCATGCTCTGGCAGGAGAACGGTCATCAGCTGACCGTCCCGGTCGAACGCTGTTCCGTGCAGGCCGACTGGCACGACAGACAGCTCGAGGCCCGGTTCCAGCTCGCACTCCCCGGCTTCGGCACGGCGCAGGCCACGGCGAAACTCCCGGCCGCGGCCACCGTCCCCCCGGCCTGGCTGGCGAACCTCCCCTGGGAAGGTGAGCTCTCCCTCGACATCCAGAAGCTCGACCCCCTCGCCGCGTTCTGGCCCGAGCTGATCCGTCGTCCCCGGGGGGTGCTGAAGGTCGATGCCCTCCTGGGCGGCACCCCCGCTCAACCCGAGTTCAGCGGCACGGCCGCGCTCTCCGATGCCGCCGTCGAACTCCCCCTCGCCGGCATTGCGCTCACGGCGGTCAGCGCCCGGGCCGCACTCGACCACGAGACCCTCGAACTGACGCAGGCGGCGGCGACCTCGGGAGACGGGACGCTGCGCGCCTACGGGACGGTCTCGTTCGCTGACGCCGCGGCCCCCGCGCTCACCGCCTCCCTCAAGGGGGAGCGCTTCACACTGCTCGGCCGCCCCAAACTGCAGCTGGAGATCAGTCCCGAAGTC
>QKBP01000034.1 GCA_003246035.1 Desulfuromonadaceae bacterium
TCGAACGTCACCTTGCAGACGTCCGTGGCCCCCGTCACCGGGGCGGCGCTTGCCGGGTCCGGGGTACAGGCCAGCGGGATGTGCCCCTCGCCGGCAAAGAGGCCGGAGGTGGGATCGAGACCGATCCAGCCCGCCCCGGGGATATACACCTCGGTCCAGGCATGCAGGTCGGTAAAGTCGGCCTCGGGACCCGATGGACCGTCGAGGGATTTCTCATCGGCGGTCAGCTGGACGAGATAGCCGGAGACAAAGCGGGCCGCCAGCCCCAGGTGGCGCAGGATCTGCACCAGCAGCCAGGCCGAGTCGCGGCAGGAACCGATGGCTCTGCCCAGGGTTTCCTCGCAGGTCTGGATCCCCGGTTCCATGCGGATCGAATAGTTGACGCTCTCCTGCACCCGCTGGTTCAGCGCGACAAGAAAGTCCACGGTGTTGCACGGGGTACGATCCACGCCTTTCAGCCATTGCGTCAACCGCTCCCCCTCTTCGGTCACCTCGAAGTAGGGGGCCAGTTCCTTGAGAAGCCCCGGTTCATAGTCAAAGGGAAACTCCGAAGCCGCCTCCTCCATGAAGAAATCGAAGGGGTTGATGACGGTCATGTCCGCCACGACCTCGACCTCGATACGCAGCTCCCGGGTTTTTTCCGGGAAAACAACCCGGGCGAGGTAGTTGCCGAAAGGATCCTGCTGCCAGTTGAGGAAATGCTTTTCCGGATAGATCCGCAGCGTATAGCCGCAGATCGGCGTGCGCGAATGAGGGGCCGGACGCAGTCTGAACACATGCGGGGACAGGCTGACCGGACGGTCGAATTTATAGGCAGTGTTGTGCTTGCAGACGACGCGGATCGACATCGTAGCGTATCCTTTTCCTCAAGAGGGGCTGGTATTGTCCCGTCGGGTCATCACTCGGCCGTACGGGTCTGGCTCTGTTCCGGCGCCACCGGGATCGCAAAGAAAGTCTCCTGCACCGCCAGGCCGACCTGATTGAGGCGGTTCTGGATGGTGTCGATGAACTCGTGCAGCCCATACGTCTTGATCTCGTCCACCTGCGAGTAGTCGATATCGGCCAGAAGCCGTCCCAGGGATTTCTCCGCCTTGTTGGTAAAGCGCCCGCGCATGGTCCCGGAGATATTGCGCAGAGAAAGCTCGGCCATGATCAGGCAGTGATGGATGGCGCGGGGGAACTCGCTGTCGAGGAGCAGGAACTCGATGATCTGATCCGGAGCGATCTGGCCGTAGCGCTTGCGGTACATCTCGAAGGCGCTGGCCGAACGCAGGATCGACCCCCAGAGAATATGATCGTAGGGGGTGCCGACGTAGTCGACTGAGGGGAGCAGGATGAAGTATTTGACGTCGATAATGCGCGCCGTCTTGTCGGCCCGCTCCAGCATGCGGCCGATCCGGGCGAACTCCCACCCTTCGCCGTGGGTCATGGTGTTCTCCGACAGGCCGGCAAAGAGGTGGCTGGCCATCATGATCTCGACGAAGAACTCGTGCGGCAACTCGAGCCCTCCCCCCTGCCGGGAAGCCTCCTTGACCATCAGGTAGAAGGTATTGACCTGCAGCCACATCTCCGAGCTGATCCACTCGCGCACCGAGCGGGCGTTTTCCCGCGCCATCTGCAGGCAGGAGAGGATCGAGTTGGGGTTGCGGGTATCGAAGGCGAGAAACTGCACCACGTTCTCGCGGCTGAACTCGCTGTAGTATTCCTTGAACAGCTCTTCGTCCCCGGTGGTCACCACCAGGGGCTCCCACTGCTCGCCGATCCCGGCCGGCAGATCGAGGATCATGTGGTAGTTGGCGTCCATGATGCGCGCCACGTTCTCGGCCCGCTCGATGTAACGGGCCATCCAGTAGATCGATTCGGCAACGCGGCTCAGCATGTGGCACCTCCTTTCGGCAGGGAGCAGGCTTCCACCACCCAGGTATCCTTGCTGCCCCCCCCCTGGCTGGAGTTGACCACCAGGGATCCCTTCTTCAGGGCCACCCGCGTCAGACCGCCCGGCATGACGAAAATATCCTCGCCAAAGAGGATGTAAGGACGCAAATCGACGTGCCTCCCTTCGAAGTGATCGTCCACCAGGGTCGGCACGCGGGAGAGGGCCAGGGTCGGCTGGGCGATGTAGTTGCGGGGGTTGGCCTTGATCTGCTCGCCGTACTCGGCCCGCTCGGCGGCCGAAGCATGCGGTCCGACCAGCATGCCGTACCCCCCGGACTCCCCGACCTTTTTGACCACCAGCTTGTCGAGGTTGGCCAGCACGTGCTGCAGGTCCTTATCGCGCCAGCACAGATAGGTTTCGACGTTGTTGAGGATTGCGTCCTCCCCCAGGTAATAGCGGATCATGTCGGGGACGTAGGCATAGATGGCCTTGTCGTCGGCCACCCCGGTTCCCGGCGCATTGGCCAGGGCGACGCGCCCGGCGCGGTAGGCCCGCATCAGCCCAGGCACCCCGAGCATGGAGTCGGAACGGAAGACTTCGGGGTCGATGAAATCGTCGTCGATGCGGCGATAGAGCACGTCG
>QKBP01000108.1 GCA_003246035.1 Desulfuromonadaceae bacterium
GACCGAGATGGTCATGCCTGGCGACAACATTGCGATGAATGTCGAGCTGATCACCCCGATCGCGATGGACGAAGGTCTGCGTTTCGCGATCCGCGAGGGTGGCCGTACTGTCGGCGCCGGCGTCGTCTCCAAGATCATCGAGTAGGTAAGGATAACGCTATGCCCAGCCAAAAGATCAGAATCCGTTTGAAGGCTTACGACCATAAGCTGCTCGACCAGTCGGTCAACGAGATCGTCGACACTGCCAAGCGCACCGGCGCCCGCGTTGCCGGTCCGATTCCGCTGCCGACCGTGATCAACAAGTACTGCGTCCTGCGTGGTCCGCACGTTGACAAGAAGAGCCGCGAGCAGTTCGAGATCCGCACTCACAAGCGCCTGCTCGATATTCTCGAGCCGACGCAGCAGACCGTGGATGCGCTGATGAAACTCGATCTTTCCGCCGGCGTGGATGTCGAGATCAAGCTTTAATCGAGACTCTTTTATTTCTGTTTAAGGGTAAACCGATGATACAGGGAATTTTAGGTAAGAAGCTGGGGATGACCCAGATCTTTGCCGCCGACGGACGGCGCATTCCGGTGACAGTAGTCGAAGCCGGTCCGTGCGTGGTGGTTCAGAAGAAGGTCGCTGAAACGGATGGCTACGATGCCCTGCAGGTAGGCTTCGGCGTCAAGAAGGCGCACCGCACCAACAAGCCGATGATGGGCCACTTCAAGCCCGCAGGCCAGGGTGCTTTTTCCCATCTGCGTGAATTCCAGGCCAACGACATCGACCAGTACAGCGTCGGTGATGAGGTCACCTGCGAGATTTTCCAGCCTGGCGAACTGGTCGACGTGACCGGGACCAGCAAGGGTAAAGGTTTCCAGGGCGTCATCAAGCGCTGGGGTTTTGCCGGTGGTCGTGCCACGCACGGTTCGATGTTTCACCGCGCTCCCGGCTCCATCGGCGCCAGCGCCTGGCCTTCCCGCGTGTTCAAGGGGAAGAAGATGGCCGGCCAGATGGGGAACGAGCGCGTCACCGTGCAGCGTCTGGAAGTCGTCGAGGTGCGTCCCGAGCAGAATCTCGTGCTGGTGTACGGAGCCGTTCCGGGTGCCAAGAACAGTGTCGTGATGCTTCGCAAGACGGCCAAGCCCGTCAAGTAACGAGCCGAGCACAGGACTGGAGAAAGAATCATGGCGAAGATTGCAGTTTACGACATCAACAACCAGCAGGTCTCCGAGCGCGAGCTGGCCGATGATGTTTTTAACGTCGATGTGAAGGGTTACCTGATTCACGACATGGTCCGCTATCAGCTGGCCAAGCGTCGTCAGGGAACCGCCTGCACCAAGGGGCGCAGCGAAGTAGCCCGGACCGGCCGCAAGCCGTTCAAGCAGAAGGGGACCGGCAATGCCCGCCAGGGTATGCTCAGCGCGCCGATCCATGTCGGCGGTGGTGTGGTGTTCGGCCCTAAGCCTCGCGACTACGGCTTCAAGCTCAATCGCAAGGTCAAGAAGGCGGCCCTCAAGTGTGCCCTGTCGGCCCGTTTCAAGGAAAACAAGCTGACGGTGCTCAACGAGCTGAGCCTCGCCGAGGCCGGCACCAAGACCTTCAGCGAGATTCTTGGTCGTTTCGACCTTTCGAACGTGCTGGTGGTGGTCGATGGGGTGAACACCAACGTGGAGCTTTCCGCGCGCAATATCAAGGGTGTCAAGGTGCTGCGTGCCGAAGGCGCGAACGTCTATGACATCATGAAGCACCAGAACCTGGTGCTGACCGAGGGCGCGGTTTCGCAGCTGGAAGGAGCGTTGCAGTAATGAAACCTCTGCATCAGATTCTGAAGAAACCTCTGGTGACCGAAAAGAGCAGTAGTCTCCAGAAGGGCGAAGAGCAGGTCGTGGCGTTTGAAGTCGCCCGCGATGCCAACAAGATCGAGATCAAGCAGGCCGTCGAGAAAGCCTTCGACGTCAAGGTCAAGGACATCCGCACCATGATCGTCCGCGGCAAGGTGAAGCGTGTCGGCCGCAGTTTCGGCCAGCGGCAGAACCGCAAGAAGGCCTACGTCACTCTCGAGAAGAACAACACCATCGATTTTTTCGGTGTTTAACCTGCTGACATCTGAAGTTACGGAGTAACGATCATGGGGATCAAGAAATACAAGCCGACATCGCCGGGACGTCGTCACATGACCTCCTCGAATTTCGAGGCGGTAACCCGTTCGACGCCCGAGAAGTCTCTGCTCGAGCCGCTCAAGAAATCCGGCGGTCGTAATAACGTTGGCCGGATCACCAAGCGTGCGACCGGTGGTGGCCACAAGCGCAAGTACCGCGTTATCGATTTTCGCCGCGACAAGCTGGCGATTCCCGGTACCGTTGCGGCGGTCGAGTACGACCCGAACCGTTCAGCCCGCATCGCCCTGATCCACTACGCGGATGGTGAGAAGCGCTACATTCTCGCACCGGTCGGCCTGAGCGTCGGCGACGTGGTCGAGGCTGGCGAGAACGCCGATATCAAGCCGGGCAACGCCCTGCCGATCCGCTCGATCCCTCTCGGTACCTGGGTTCACAATGTTGAGCTCAAGGTCGGCAAGGGTGGGCAGCTGGCTCGCAGCGCCGGGACCTATGCGATGATCGCCGCCAAGGAAGGGAAGTACGCCCAGCTGCGTCTCCCCTCCGGTGAGGTCCGCCTGGTTCTGCAGGAGTGTTGCGCTTCGATCGGTCAGGTCGGCAATACCGATCATGAGAACGTCAAGATTGGTAAGGCCGGCCGTAATCGCTGGGTGGGCAAGCGTCCCCAGTCGCGCGGCGTGGCCATGAACCCGGTCGACCACCCCCATGGTGGTGGTGAGGGTAAGAGCTCCGGCGGCCGCCACCCGGTGACCCCGTGGGGCGTCCCGACCAAAGGTTACAAGACTCGTTCCAACAAGCGCACGGACAAGTTCATCGTGCGACGCCGTAACAAGTAGGCCATAGGAGAGTATCGTGGCGAGATCGATTAAAAAAGGACCTTACGTTCAGGAAAGCCTTGCCCGCAAGGTTGAGAAGCTTGGTGAGGGCGCCAGCAAGACCGTGATCAAGACCTGGTCGCGTCGTTCCACCATTACGCCCGATTTCATCGGCATGACCTTCGCCGTTCACAACGGCCGCAAGTTCATCCCGGTGTTCGTGACCGAGAACATGGTCGGTCACAAACTGGGCGAGTTTTCACCGACCCGGACCTACTACGGTCACGGCGCGGACAAGAAGAGCAAGCGCAAGTAAGGCGTTTCCTTTCAGGAGAGTAGCTAGATGGAAGCCACAGCTAAGTTGAAATTCGCGCGACTGTCCGCGCGCAAGGCCCGCCTGGTCGTTGACATGGTGCGCGGCAAGCAGGTCCAGGAAGCCCTGACCATGCTCCGTTTCTCGCCGCAGAAGGCCGCGGGGATCGTATCCGGTGTCGTACAGTCGGCGGTTGCCAATGCCGAGCAGAAGGGCGTGTCCGATGTTGATCGCCTGTTTGTCAAGACCATTTTCGTTGACCAGGGACCGGCGCTGAAGCGTTTCATCCCGCGAGCCCAGGGCCGCGCGAGCCGCATCCGCAAACCGACCAGTCACATTACCGTCATTCTCGACGAGAAGAAGTAAGGAGGTATCGGTTTGGGCCAGAAAGTTCATCCGATCGGATTTCGTTTGGGGTTCAACCGGACCTGGGAGTCCCGCTGGTACTCTGAAGCGGATTACGCCAAGCTGCTGCATGAAGACATCAAGCTGCGCAACTTCCTGAAGAAGCGCCTCTATCATGCCGGTATCTCGAAAATCGAGATCGAGCGCGCGGCCAGCAAAGCCAAGTTCAACATCTTCGCTGCCCGCCCCGGGATTATCATCGGCAAGAAGGGCGCTGAGGTCGAGACCCTCAAGAAGGAGCTCGCCAAGCTGACCGATAACGAGGTTTTCCTGAACATCCAGGAAGTCCGTAAGCCCGAGGTCGACGCCCAGCTCGTGGCCGAGAACGTGGCTCTTCAGTTGGAGCGCCGTGTCGCTTTCCGTCGCGCCATGAAGAAGTCGGTCGGCCAGGCCCTCAAGTTTGGCGCCCAGGGCGTCAAGATCGAGTGCTCGGGTCGTCTCGGCGGTGCGGAGATGAGTCGCCGCGAGTGGTACCGCGAAGGGCGCGTGCCTCTGCACACCCTGCGTGCCGACATCGACTACGGGTTCGCCGAGGCCAAGACCACCTATGGGATCATCGGTGTCAAGGTCCTTATTTTCAAGGGCGAGCTGCTCTCGAAAGACCAGTAAGGTAGGGGTTAGGAGTACACTGCCATGTTAATGCCCAAGAAGGTTAAACGTAGAAGACAATTTAAGGGTCGCATGAAAGGCGCAGCCACCCGCGGCACCGAGGTCAACTTCGGTGATTTCGGTCTGCAGGCGGTCGAGTGTGGCTGGCTCAGCTCACGCCAGATCGAGGCTGCCCGTCGTGCCATGACCCGTTATATCAAGCGTGGCGGCAAGATCTGGATCCGCGTCTTCCCGCACAAGCCGGTCACCAAGAAGCCTGCCGAAACCCGTATGGGTAAGGGGAAAGGTTCCCCCGAGTACTGGGTGTCGGTGATCAAGCCCGGCACGATGCTCTACGAAATGCAGGGTGTTGCCGAAGAAATCGCCCGCGAGGCGTTCCGCCTGGCAGCTCACAAGCTGCCGATGAAGACCAAGTTTGTGTCCAGGGAGGATGCCGGACATGAAGGCTAGTGAACTTAAAGGGATGAAGGTCGAGGACCTGCAGAAAAAGGTAGTCGAGCTGAACGAGGAGCTGTTCAACCTCCGTTTTCAGCTCCACACCGGCCAGCTGGAGAACACGTCACGTGTTGCCCAGACCCGCAAGGATATTGCCCGGGTCAAGACCATCCTGCGTGAAAAGCAGGCCCAGTAGAGAGTGTGAGGATAAACATGAACGCTTCGCGTGGAAATCGCAAGACCCGGGTTGGCATCGTTGTCAGTGACAAGATGGACAAGACCGTGGTGGTTCGGGTCGACCATATGGTCAAGCACCCGGTATACAAGAAGTACATCAAGCGCAAGGTGACCTACAAGGCCCATGACGAGGCCAATGCCTGCACCGCAGGGGACAAGGTCCTGATCGTTGAGTCCCGCCCCCTGTCCCGTGACAAGCGCTGGCGGGTGCGCGAGATTCTCGAGAAATCTGTCATCGTTTAGGAGATACACGGCATGATCCAGATGCAGTCAATGCTCAGTGTCGCAGACAACTCCGGTGCCCGGAAGCTCTGCTGCATTAAGGTTCTTGGTGGTTCCAAGAGAAAATATGCCGGCGTGGGCGATATCATCGTTTGCTCCGTCAAGGAAGCGATGCCCAACTCGAAGGTCAAGAAGGGCGATGTGGTCAAGGCCGTGATCGTGCGTACCTGCAAAGAGGTGCCTCGGCCCGACGGCTCGTACATCCGCTTCGATACCAACTCGGCGGTCCTGATCAACAACGCCGGCGAGCCTGTCGGTACCCGTATCTTCGGCCCGGTAGCCCGCGAACTGCGTGCCCGCCGCTTCATGAAGATCGTGTCGCTGGCCCCCGAGGTTCTCTGATTCGCAGTCACTTATTGTTTGGAGCAAGCTAATGGCGGCAAAGAAACTACATGTCAAAAAAGATGACATGGTCATGGTGCAAGTCGGGAAGGACAAAGGCAAGACCGGCAAGGTCCTGAAGGTCTTTCCTGCGAAAGAAAGGGTGCTGGTCGAGAGCCTGAACGTGGTCAAGCGCCACACGCGCCCGACCCAGCTCAATCCCGATGGCGGTATCGTCGAGAAGGAAGCCCCCCTGAACATCTCGAATGTGATGGTGGTGTGCGGCGCCTGCAACCAGGCGACCCGTACCGGTATCCGCGCCCTCGATGACGGCAAGCGCGTACGCTTCTGCAAGAAGTGCAACGAGCTGGTCGACCGGAAGTAACGGAGGAATTCCATGGCCAGGTTGAAAGAAATTTACAAGGAGAAGCTGGCTCCCCAGCTCCTCAAAGATCTCAACTGCAAGAACGTAATGGAAGTTCCTCGGGTTGAGAAAGTGGTCGTAAACATCGGTCTGGGTGAGGCTATCCAGAATCCGAAACTGCTCGAATCGGCTGTCGAGGAGCTGTCGAAGATTACTGGTCAGAAGGCCGTGATCACTCGCGCCAAGAACTCGATCGCGAGCTTCAAGCTCCGCGAGGGGATGCCGATCGGGTGCTGCGTGACGCTGCGTCGTGATCGTGCTTACGATTTCCTCGAGCGTCTGATCAATGTTGCTCTCCCCCGCGTGCGCGACTTCAAGGGCGTGTCCCCGAAGGCGTTCGATGGCCGCGGCAACTATACTCTCGGGATTCGTGAGCAGATCATCTTCCCCGAGATCGATATCGACAAGATCGCCAAGGTTAGTGGCCTGAACATCACCATCGTGACCAGTGCCAAGACCGACGAGGCGGGGCGCGCTCTCCTGGCCGGGATGGGCATGCCTTTCCGTAAATAAGTTACGGGCAAGCGGAGGACATTACAGTGGCAAAGAAATCGATGATGATCAAGGCCAAACGGCCCAAGAAGTTTCAGGTCAGGGAATACAATCGCTGCCCTCTGTGCGGGCGCCCGCGTGCCTACTACCGTAAATTCGACATGTGCCGGATCTGCCTGCGTAAGCTGGCTTCCGAAGGGAAGATCCCCGGCGTCATCAAGTCGAGCTGGTAGAGATCGAGAAGGAGAAACAAAGTTATGTCGATGACCGATCCTATCGCAGATTTGCTGACCCGGATCCGCAACGCCGGGACGGCTAAGCATCAGAAACTTGACATCCCCATGTCCAAGGTCAAGGTGGCGATTGCCACTGTCCTCAAGGATCAGGGTTATATCAAGAATTTTAAGACCATCAGCGATGATAAGCAGGGCATGTTGCGCATCTACCTCAAGTACGATGACAGCAACCTCCCGATCATCCATGAGATCACCCGCGTGTCGACCCCCGGTCGCCGCATCTACGTCGGCAAGGACGACATCCCCTCGATCAAGAACGGTCTCGGGATTGCCATCCTGTCGACCTCCCAGGGTGTGATGGATGACGCCACCGCGCGTCAGGCCCAGGTCGGCGGCGAACTCATCTGTACTGTCTGGTAAATAGGAGCTGTAACGATGTCGCGAATTGGCAAAATGCCTATTACTATCCCCTCCGGGGTCAAGGTCGCCATGAACGGTGAGGAGATGACGGTGCAGGGTCCCAAGGGGAAACTGAGCCAGGTCCTTCCCGCTGTGGTGGATATCAAGGTCGCTGCCGACGTGGTGACCGTGGAGCGCCGCGCCGATGACAAGGCCGACCACTCCATGCAGGGGCTGACCCGCACTTTGATCGCCAACATGGTCCAGGGCGTTTCGGAGGGCTTCGAGCGGATTCTCGAGATCACCGGTGTCGGTTACCGTGCCGAAGCGAGCGGCAAGAACCTCAACCTTTCCCTCGGCTATTCGCATCCCGTTGAGTATGCGCTCCCTGAAGGTATCTCGGTTGAAGTCGAGAAGCAGACCAAGATCATGGTGCGCGGGATCGACAAGCAGCTCGTGGGTGCCACGGCAGCCAAGATCCGTTCGTTCCGTCCGCCGGAGCCCTACAAAGGCAAAGGGATCCGGTACGCCGACGAGCGGATCCTGCGCAAGGCCGGTAAGGCCGGCAAGAAATAATCGCAACTAGGGCAAGGAGATAGAACAGTGAGTATCGCGAAACAGAGACGCGACGGACGCTTAAAGCGCAAGAACCGGGTCCGCAAGAAAATCCGCGGCACGACCGAGCAGCCCCGGCTGAGCGTTTTCCGCAGCGGCAAGCACATCTATGCCCAGATCATCGAAGATGTGAACGGCAACACCCTGGCTGCGGCTTCGACGGTAACGAAAGAGGTTGCCAACGGTCTGAAGCAGACGGGGAATATCGATGCTGCCAAGGCTGTCGGCAAAGCGATTGCCGAGCAGGCGCTGAGCAAGAATATCAAGCAGGTCGTCTTCGACCGCAACGGCTTCCTGTACCACGGTCGCGTCAAGGCACTCGCCGAGGCGGCTCGTGAAGCCGGTCTGTCTTTCTAGGGGTGAAGAATATGTCTTTGCAGCGCAACGACTTGAATGAGATGGAACTGACCGATCGCGTTATCCACATCAACCGGAACGCTAAAGTGGTCAAAGGTGGCCGCCGTTTCAGCTTCTCGGCTCTTGTGGTCGTAGGTGACGGTCATGGTCGTGTTGGTTGCGGCCTCGGCAAGGCGAAAGAGGTTCCCGAGGCGATCCGCAAGGGTGTCGAGCAGGCCAAGAAGAGCCTGATCAAGGTCCCCCTGCAGGGACGCACGATCCCCTTCGATGTGCTCGGTAAGTTCGGGGCGGGTAAGGTTCTGCTCAAGCCGGCGTCGGAAGGTACCGGTGTAATCGCCGGCGGCCCCGTGCGTGCCATTCTCGAATCAGCAGGCGTTGGTAACATCCTTGCCAAGTGCCTCGGTTCGAACAATCCGCACAACGTGGTCAAGGCGACCCTGAATGCTCTTTCTCAGCTCAAGAGCCCCGAAGAAATGCTCGCCCGTCGCGGTATGGGCGAAAACGCTTCCGAACAGGAATAACGGAGACTATCCATGGCAGGCGAGATCAAGGTTACCCTCCGCCGGAGTGGTATTGGACGCAAGAAATACTTCACCAAGGTGTTGCATGGCCTGGGGCTGACCCGGCTGCACAAGACGGTGACCGTTCAGGACACTCCTGAAATGCGCGGCATGATCGCCAAGGTCGCCCACATGGTCGAAGTTCAGGAACAGTAACCGAGGACGAATATCATGGATCTGAGCAATCTCAAACCGGCAATCGGTTCGACAAAGAGTAAGAAACGCATTGGCCGTGGCCCCGGTTCCGGGACCGGCAAGACCGCCGGCAAAGGACACAAGGGTCAGAAGGCCCGCAGCGGCGGCAGCATCAAGCCCGGCTTCGAGGGCGGGCAGATGCCTCTGCAGCGGCGCCTCCCCAAGCGCGGTTTCAAGAGCCTTGACAAGAAGGTTTACGTCCTGGTCAAGATCCAGGACCTCGAACTGTTCGAGGCGAACAGCGTTGTCGACATCGAGGCGCTTGGCAAGGCCGGTCTGGTCAAGGCGTTGAATGATGGCATCAAGGTGCTGGGTGATGGCGAGTTGACTAAGGCTCTGACCGTGCGTGCCCACAAGTTCAGCAAGTCGGCAATCGAGAAGATCGAGAAAGCCGGCGGCAAAGCCGAGGTGATTTAAGGTGCTCCAAGCCCTGCAGAACATCTTCAGTATCCCCGAACTGCGCCGCAGGGTCATGTTCACCCTCGGCATGCTTGCGGTCTATCGCGTCGGTTGCCATGTGCCGGTTCCGGGTGTCGATGCCACGGTTATCAGTCAGTTTTTTCAGGGGCAGGAAGGGAATCTGCTCGGGCTGGTAAGCGCCTTTACCGGCGGTGCGCTGGAGCGCATGACGGTTTTCGCGCTCGGCATCATGCCGTACATTAGTGCCTCGATTATCCTCCAGCTGCTGACCGTGGTCTTCGAACCGGTCGAGCGGATGTCCAAAGAGGGTGAGCAGGGGCGCAAGAAGATCACCCAGTGGACGCGCTACGGCACCGTGGCCCTGTCTATCATCCAGGGGACTGGCATCGCAGTCGGACTGCAGACCATGATGGGCCCCGGCGGGGTTCCGGTGGTTGCCAACCCCGGACCCGGTTTCGTCATCCTGACGGTCATCACCCTGACGGCCGGTACGGCGTTTATCATGTGGCTCGGCGAGCAGATCACCGAGCGCGGGATCGGCAACGGCATCTCGCTGATCATCTTCGCGGGAATCGTCGCCAACCTCCCCTCGGCCCTGATCAATACCTATCGCCTGCTTGACACCGGTGCCATGTCGGTCGGGGCGCTTCTGGTGATTCTGATCATTGCGATCGTTTCCATCTGGTTCATCATCTTCATGGAGCGTGCGCAACGCCGTGTCCCTATCCATTACGCCAAGCGGGTTGTCGGCAGCCGTTCCTACGGTGGCCAGACCAGCCATCTGCCGCTCAAGGTCAACATGAGCGGTGTCATCCCGCCGATCTTTGCGAGCTCGATCATCATGTTTCCGGCGACAGTGGCGAATTTCGTCGACGTCCCCTGGGTTCAGACCCTGGCCGGGATGATGACCCCGACCCACTGGGTTTACAACGTTTTTTATGTTGCCTTTATCATTTTCTTCTGTTATTTCTACACGGCTATTACGTTCAACCCTGTTGACGTCGCAGAAAACGTGAAGAAACAGGGTGGCTACATCCCCGGCATCCGCCCCGGCAAGGCAACTTCCGAGTACATCGATACGGTCCTGACGCGCATCACGTTCGCCGGTGCGATCTACGTCTCGGCGGTTTGCGTGTTGCCGACGATCCTGATTGGTCAGTTCAACGTTCCGTTCTTCTTCGGCGGCACGTCGTTGCTGATCGTAGTCGGTGTTGGTCTCGATACGGCCAGCCAGATCGAGGCTCATCTGATCTCGCGTTCGTACGAGGGGTTCATGCAGGGCGTTACCCTTCGGGGACGCCGCGGCTAACGGAACAGGCGATGAAACTGATACTTCTTGGGCCTCCGGGGGCCGGAAAAGGGACCCAGGCCAAGCTTCTGGCCGAGCGCTTCAGTATCCCCCAGATCTCGACGGGGGATATTTTGCGCGCCGCCGTGCGTGAAGGAACTCCGCTCGGGATCAAGGCCAAGGAATACATGGATGGCGGCGCCCTGGTGCCGGACGAGGTCGTCGTGGGGATCGTGCGTGAGCGCCTGCGCGATGCCGACTGTGAAAATGGCTTTATTCTCGACGGGTTTCCCCGGACGGTGCCGCAGGCCGACGAACTGCAGAAGTCGCTCAAGGAGCTCGGGCGTGAGCTCGACGCGGTGATTTCCCTTGAGGTCGATACTGAGGCGCTCGTAGAGCGTCTGACCGGTCGCCGCACCTGTCGCTCGTGCACTCGTGGCTATCATGTCACGTTTGATCCTCCCCAGGCCGATGGCGTGTGCGCGTGTGGCGGAGAGTTGTATCAGCGCGACGATGACCAGGAGGCGACCATCCGTAACCGGCTGCAGGTCTACTCGGAACAGACCTCGCCGCTGATCGACTATTACAGCGAGCACGGTCTGCTCTTCATGGTCGACGGCATGGCAGAAATCGACACGGTGCAGTCGGAGATCCTGAACATCCTTCAGGTCGCTTGAGGTGATTGTCGTCAAGTCCGATCAAGAAATTGATCGGATGCGGATAGCCGGCCAGATGGTCGGAGAGATCCTTGCCCTGCTCAAGGAGCGGGTTGTTCCAGGGATCACAACTGCAGAGCTTGACGAGCTGGCGGAAAGAGAATGTCGCAAACGGAAGGCCAAGCCGGCCTTCAAGGGGTACGGCGGCTTTCCGTATACGATCTGCGCTTCACCGAATGAAAAGGTGGTGCACGGGTTCCCCGACAGGACGCCACTTCGGGACGGAGACATCCTGAGCGTCGATTTCGGGTTGATCATTGACGGTTTTTATGGTGATTCGGCGTTTACCGTGCCGGTCGGCGAGGTCGACGACGAGAAGTGCCGCCTGATGAAGGTAACCGAAGAGTCGCTGTATCTAGCGATCGAGGCGGCTCAGTCCGGTGGACGCATCTCGGATATCGGGGCGGCGGTTCAGCGTTATGTCGAGAAGGCCGGTTTCAGTGTGGTTCGCGAGTTCGTAGGCCACGGCATCGGTCGGGCGCTGCATGAATCACCGCAAATCCCCAACTTCGGAGTTCCCGGACAGGGGGCCAAGCTCAAGGAGGGGATGACGCTGGCGATCGAACCGATGATCAACGCCGGCGTACCCGGGGTTCGAATTCTTGGCGACGGCTGGACGGCCGTCACTGAAGACGGTCGCCCTTCAGCGCATTACGAGCATACAGTAGCCATCACCCGCAACGGACCGGAGATCCTTACCAAGATCTGACGGGGTTTCGGGGGGGGTAACCAGACGAGGATACGAAGATGAAAGTAAGAGCTTCAGTCAAAAAGATGTGTGACAAGTGCAAGGTCATTCGACGCAAAGGGATCGTCCGGGTCATCTGTGAGAATCCCAAGCATAAACAGAGACAGGGTTAACGGGTTCAGGAGGACGGACATTGGCACGTATTGCTGGTATTGATTTACCGAGAAACAAAAGGATCGTCGTGGCACTGACCTATATCTACGGGATCGGTTCCACGACCGCTGAGAAGATTCTGACCGAAGCTGGCATCGACTTCAGCGTCCGTTCGGACGATCTGAGCGAGTCAGAGGTCGCCAAGATCCGCGAAATCATCGACCGCGAACACAAGGTCGAGGGTGATCTGCGGCGCGAAGTGACGATGAACATCAAGCGCCTCATGGACCTTGGCTGTTACCGCGGTCTGCGTCACCGTCGCGGGCTCCCCGTTCGCGGTCAGCGCACCAAGACCAATTCCCGTACCCGTAAGGGGCCGCGCAAGACCGTGGCTGGCAAGAAGAAGTAAGGCGGAGGAATCATGGCAAAGCCTGGTAAGAAGACGGTCAGAAAGAGTCGTGAAAAGAAGAACGTCGTTAACGGCGTTGCTCATATTCAGGCGACATTCAACAACACCATCATTACCATCAGCGACATCAACGGTAATGTCATTTCGTGGTGCACCGCAGGGTCCAAGGGGTTCAAGGGCTCGCGCAAGAGCACCCCGTTCGCCGCACAGGTGGCTGCCGAAGATGCGGCCAACAAGGCGAAGGAGCATGGTCTGCGCAATGTCGAGGTATTGGTCAAGGGACCCGGTTCGGGTCGCGAGTCGGCGCTGCGCGCGCTGGCTGCGGCTGGCCTGAATGTCACCCTGATCAAGGACGTCACGCCGATCCCTCACAACGGCTGCCGTCCGCCCAAGCGTAGACGCGTTTAACAAGGAAAAAGGAGGCTTACCTTGGCACGTTATACTGGTCCCGTCTGCCGCATGTGCAGAAGAGAGAACATGAAGCTGTTCCTCAAGGGCGATCGTTGCTTTACCGATAAGTGCGCCGTCGAGCGCCGTAATTATGCTCCCGGCCAGCATGGCCAGGGGCGCACCAAGGTTTCCGATTACGGGACCCAGCTGCGCGAAAAGCAGCGCCTCAAGCGCACCTACGGGCTGCAGGAGAAGCAGTTCCGCTCCTACTTCCAGCGCGCCGACCGCATGAAAGGCGTCACCGGTGAAAACCTGCTGGTCCTCCTGGAGCGGCGTCTCGACAGCGTCGTGTACCGCCTCGGGTTCGGGGTGTCGCGTAACGAGGCCCGTCAGCTCGTGCGCCACTCGCACTTCACCGTCAACGGTCGCAAGGTCAATATCCCGTCCTTCATCGTGCGCCCCGGCGATGTCGTCGAGCTCCGCGAGAAGAGCCGCAAGGTCGTGCGCATCAACGAAGCCCTCGAAGGCGCAGGTCGCCGCGGCGTCCCCTCCTGGCTCGAGCTCGATCGTGACGGCTACAAGGGAACCCTCAAGACCCTGCCGGTACGTGCGGAGATGACCACGCCTGAATTCCAGGAGCAACTGGTCGTCGAACTCTACTCGAAGTAATTCGGCGGTCTTTGTTAGGTAAACACCTATCCGGGAGGATATGAATGTATAAAAACTGGCGAGACCTCATCAAACCCAAGCGCCTGCAGGTCGAGTCCGACTCCCTGAGTGAAACGTACGGGAAGTTTTCGGCCGAACCCTTTGAACGTGGTTTCGGGACGACCATGGGCAACTCGTTGCGCCGTGTCCTGCTCTCCTCGTTGCAGGGAGCTGCGATCGTGTCGGTGCGCATCAAGGGGGTTTTGCATGAATTCTCGACGATTCCCGGCGTGACCGAGGACGTGACCGATATCATCCTCAACCTCAAGGGAGTGCGTCTCAAGCTCCACAGCCAGGACAGCCGGAACATCCGGATCGTCAAGAAGGGGGCCGGTCAGATTACGGCCGGGGATATCATTACCGACTCGAACGTCGAAATCCTCAACACCGAGCACCACATCGCCACCTGCGGCAAAGACGCGGACCTGGAGATGGAGATGGTCGTCTCGATGGGTAAAGGTTACGTGGCTGCCGAGCGCAATCGTGACGAGAAGGCTCCCGTCGGCACGATCCCGATCGATGCGATCTTCAGCCCGATCAAGAAGGTCAACTTTGCGGTGACCAACGCCCGTGTCGGCCAGATCACCGATTATGACAAGCTCGCCCTCGAGGTCTTTACCGACGGCAGCGTCCGTCCCGACGACGCCGTGGCTTACGCCGCCAAAATTCTCAAGGAGCAGCTGCAGATCTTCATCAACTTCGATGAAGAGCAGGCCGAGCCTCCTGAGGCCGAAGTTGAGACCGAGACCCGCAAGATCAACGACAACCTCTACCGCAGCGTCGAGGAGCTCGAACTTTCGGTGCGCAGCGCCAACTGTCTCAAGAACGCCAACATTCGCCTGATCGGCGACTTGGTGCAGAAAACCGAGGCAGAGATGCTCAAGACTCAGAACTTCGGGCGCAAGAGTCTTAACGAAATCAAGGACATTCTTGCCGATATGGGGCTTTCCCTCGGCATGAAACTGGATAATTTCCCCGATCCGGAATATCTCAAGATGATTGAGAAGAGCCGGGAAGAGGAATAAGGCACGACCGCAAGCGATTCAGCGCAAGAAAGGATAGTCAGCTATGCGTCACAATAAAACCGGTCGTCGACTGGGTCGTAATACTCCTCACCGTAACGCGATGATGCGTAACATGGTGACCTCCCTGATCCAGCATGAGCGCATTACCACGACCGATGCCCGCGCCAAGGAACTGCGTAAAATTGCCGACAAGATGATTACTCTCGGCAAGCGCGGTGATTTGCATGCCCGTCGCCAGGCCCTGCAGGTGATCCAGGACAAGCAGGTTGTTGCCAAGCTGTTCGAGCGGGTTGCCCCCCGCTACAGCGAGCGTCCCGGCGGTTATACCCGCATCATCAAGGTGGCCAACCGTTCCGGTGACAACGCCGCGATGGCAGTCATCGAGTTGGTCGAGGAAGGGTTCACCGCCAAGCCGAAAAAGGCCAAGCCTGCCAAGCCCGCCAAGAAGGCTGCGAAGAAGGCAGAAGTAGCTCCGGAAGCCGCCGTCGAGGAAGCTCCTGAAGCCGCTGTCGAGGAAGCTCCCGAGGCTGCTATCGAGGAAGCTCCTGAAGCTGCTACCGAGGAAGCTCCTGAAGCTGCTGCCGAAGAGGCTGAGGAAGAGAAGAAGGACTGATCGAAGCGACAGAACTGAATGGTCAAGGTAAAGGCGGAGCGTTAGGCTCCGCCTTTTTTTGTGCGTGATTTCGGTGCCGCGGCTTTGTCCGGGGAGAGACGCTTGATCAGGTCGGCCTCGATGGAGCGCACATGCAGATCGCGTTGCGGGAAGGGGATTTCGATTCCCGCTTTGCCGAGCCCCTTCTCGATGGCCTGGAAGATTTCGCTCTTGACGCGTAGCCGTTCCTTGATGTCGGCGATCCAGACGCGCAGCTCAAAGTTGAGGGAGGAGTCCCCGAAGCCTGTGAAGATTGCCGAGGGACCCGGGTCTTCGAGCGACAAGGGGTGGGCATCGGCGGCATCGTGGAGGATCTCAAGAACCTTGCCGATGTCCGATCCGTAAGCGACACCGACAGGGTGAACGATGCGTGCCATCGCGGTCGATAGAGTCCAGTTGGTGACCTTTTCGCTGATAAGCAGCGAGTTGGGGACGATGATTTCGGAGTTGTCGAGGGTCTCCACGACGGTCGAGCGCAGACCGATCCGTTTGACCGTCCCCCACTCGTTTTCAATCACGATCGTATCCCCGGCCTTGATCGGTCGCTCGAACAGCAGGATGATGCCGCTGACGAAATTGTTGACGATGTTCTGCAGGCCGAAGCCGATCCCGATCCCGAAGGCCCCACCGAGAAGAGCAAAGACCCGGGGGTCGACTCCGGCGGTCGTCAGGGCGACCAAGACCCCGATAGTGAGCAGCGAATAATGCACCAGTTTGCGCACAGCATCGCGCACGCCCCGGTCGTATCGTCGTGATCTCAGGACGCTGACGTCCAGCAGGCTGCGAACCAGCCATGAAAGCTGGAAGGTCAGCAGCATCACCAGGCCTGCCCAGACGAACATTCCGATCTGGAGGTCGGTGTCCCCGATCGTGAATCCGTAGGCCGCGATGATCGCACGTGCCTCACCCGGCGAATCGAACACTCCCCAGACGACGGACAGGTAGAGACCCCCTTCGATGAGGACGCCAATCAGGGTCAGAAGCTTGAGCCGCTGGGCCAATGAGCTTCCGTGTTTGCTGAAAAATCGTATGTTCTGGAGGGTGTCGCTGGCGATTATGAAGTCGATGGCGCCGCGCAGCAGGTGCAAGGTCATCAACAGCAGCAGCAGGGTGAAGGTCGTATTGGTGACAATGTCGGAGACCCAGAAGGCCAGGGTTGTGTAGCCGGTGAGCTGGGCGACGGCGGCCGCGCAGAAGAGCGCTGCCGCAAGGTACAGGGTCGTCGGAAGCAGGGGGGTCGACGCGTCTCGGCGTCCCTCGTCCCGAGCCGTGCGGAGAAGTAAGAAGGTGAGAAAGAGAGTGGCGCCGAGCATGTAGAGGCGCTGCAAGGTGATCGGGACGTAAAGGGCCTCGAGCAACCGTCTGCCGACAACCACGCCGATCAGTACGTAGAGGGGGCGACGGGCGTTGATCTGGTGCAGCAGCCCCTTCAGCAGGAAGGCTGCCGAAACGATGGTCACGGTTTTCAGGACCAGGTTGATCAGGCTCGGGGGCTGCTGGTAGAAGAGCCCGCTGGCCACGAAGGTGACGAAGAGAGCGGTGGCGACGGGGTGCGAGGCCAGGAACTGCCACTCGGGGGCGACGGCGTCTCGGCTGTAGAGACGAACCAGCACCAAGATCGTGGCGAACACCAGCAACTGCACCAGGATAACTGTAGCATGCTGGGGATAAAACCCCGGACGGTTCAAGGAGCTGTTGCTCAAGCCCTGGCGCAGGGTGTTGAGCAGCTCCCGGTTGTACTGACGCCAGTAGCGCCCGGAGAAAAGTGCCGGCGCAGATTTTTTAAACACGTCCCGGCGCAGGCTCTCGAGATTCAGGTCGATGGTCCTGCTCACGTCGTTGGCGGCCTCCAGAAGCGCGGAGATTTCCTGCTGCAGCGCGACGTTGAGAGCCTGGCGTCGGTCCAGGGAGGCGAGCATCCCTTGGATGGTCTTGCCCGCCTCGTCGAAGGCATTGCGGGTCGCCGTGGTCACCTGTCCGGCAAGCTTGTCCTGCCAGTCCGACCAGTAGGTCTGCTTGTCGAGCCAATCCTGGCGGAGGGTGTCTAGGGAGGCGGCCTCGGCCGAGATCTCTTCGAGGGATTTCTCCAACCCCAGGCGTTGCTCGTCCAACTGCTGGCGGGTGTCCAGTAGTCGTTCAATCGGCCAATCCTGGGGGTCACCCAGCTCGCCGACCTTGGCGAGCAGGTCGGTTTGGCGCTCGGTGAGGTCTGCAATCGTCTCTCTGATCGTCTGGGTGTCGGCTCCGGATTCTATCTCGGCTAGCCGTGATGAGGCTTCCTCGAGAAGGCGGGTTTTGGCCGGGACGACCTCGGAAAGGCCGGGATAGGTCACTTCCTGGCCGGCGTCGGGGTTCGCCGGGGTCTCTTGCTGGCCGAGTACGGTGGAGGCCATCGCGAGCAGCAGGAGGATGGTCAGCAGGGTACGATGCATGTCGGTCGGCTCCATGGCGGGTGGGGGCTGAAGTTCGTGACAGCTGCACAAAGCATAGCAGGTTTTGTAGTGAAATCCGCTTCTTGTCGGCCTCGCGCGGCTTGACGGTTTTGCGTGAAACATGCTAGTTTGACCCACTTCATCACACGGACATCCCATGTATTTTCCGAACCAGAACGACTTTTTTGCCCGCGCCCGGCGAGGCAACCTGATCCCCGTCTATCGCGAAGTGCTGGCCGACATGGAGACCCCGGTTTCGGCCTTCCGCAAGATTGATGACGGGCGCAGTGCTTTTCTGCTCGAGAGTATCGAGGGCGGGGAGAAGTGGGCGCGCTATTCTTTCCTTGGCGTCGGCAGCGGCCGCGTGTTCCGATCGCGGGGGAACTATTTCGAGGTGCTCGAGAACGGCGAGGTGGTGCGCAGCGGTGAATCCGTCGACCCGATCGCCGAGCTGAAAGCCTTCCTGGCCCCCTATTACCCGGTCGAAGATCCGGACCTGCCGCGTTTTTTCGGCGGTGCCGTCGGATATCTCGGCTACGACATGGTCCGTTTTGTCGAGGAGCTTCCGGCCGACAACCCGGCCGAAATCGGGGTCTGGGACTGCTGCTTCCTGATTACCGAGAACCTCTTGATCTTTGACAACACCCGCCAGAAGATCAAGGTGGTGAGCAATGTCCACCTCGGGGACTTCGACGATCCGGGGCGCGCCTACCGCGAGGCGGTCGAGTCGATCGATGCCATGGTCGAGAAGCTCCGCTCTCCTCTTCCCCGCCGCTCTCCCCGGGAGGCCGAGGGCCCCGCGGCCGAGCTGGTGTCCAACTTCCGCCGTGAGGCCTTTGAGGATGCGGTGCGGGCCTGCAAGGAATACGTGCGCGCCGGCGATGTGTTCCAGGTGGTCCTTTCGCAGCGGTTTTCGGGCGAGTTGAACGCCGACCCCTTCGACGTTTACCGGGCCCTGCGTACGATCAACCCTTCCCCCTACATGTACTACCTGCAGTTCGGCGAGACCCGGGTGATCGGCGCCTCCCCCGAAGTGCTGGTGCGCAAGGAAGGAGAGCGGGTCGAGGTGCGCCCGATCGCCGGCACCCGACCTCGGGGCGCGACGCCCGAAGAGGACCGGCACCTCGAAGAGGAGCTGCTCGCCGACCCGAAGGAATGCGCCGAGCACATCATGCTGGTCGATCTGGGGCGCAACGACCTGGGGCGCGTGTGCCGCACCGGTACCGTGGAAGTCAGCGAGCTGATGGTAGTGGAGCGCTACAGCCACGTAATGCATATCGTCTCCAACGTACGCGGAGAGCTGGCGGAAAAGTGCGACGCTTTGGACGTGTTCCGTGCAGCGTTTCCCGCCGGCACCCTGAGCGGCTCTCCGAAGATCCGGGCTATGGAGATCATCGAGGAACTCGAGCCGTGCCGACGTGAAATCTACGGTGGTGCGGTCGGCTACCTCTCCTTTACCGGCAACATGGATATGGCGATCGCCATTCGCACGCTGGTCGTCCACGAGGGAAAGGTCTACCTCCAGGCCGGAGCCGGGATTGTCGCCGATTCGGTTCCGGAGATGGAATACGAGGAGACGGTCAACAAGGCAATGAGCGTCAAGGTGGCCATCGAGATGGCCCAGCAAGGACTCGACTGACATGCTGCTGATGATCGACAACTACGATTCCTTCACCTACAACCTCGTCCAGTACCTGCGCGAACTGGGGGAGGAGGTGGTCGTGGTCCGTAACGACAAGATCTCCCTCGAGGAGATCGCGCGCAAGGCGCCGCGGCGAATCGTGATCTCTCCCGGCCCGTGTACGCCCGACGAGGCAGGGATCTCTCTCGATCTGATCCGCGAGTTCGCGGGCAAGATCCCCCTCTTCGGGGTCTGCCTCGGTCACCAGGCAATCGGCCAGGCCTTTGGCGGCAAGGTGATCCGGGCCGGCCGGTTGATGCACGGCAAGACCAGCCCGGTGCAGCACAACGACCGCGGCCTGTTCAAGGGGCTTTCCAATCCCTTTACGGCGACCCGCTACCACAGCCTGATGGTCGAACGCGAAAGTCTCCCGGACTGCCTCGAGGTTACGGCCTGGACCGTAGAAGGGGAGATCATGGGGCTCGACCACCGCGACCTGCCGGTGTGGGGCGTGCAGTTCCATCCCGAGTCGATCCTGACGGTCGAGGGGAAGGCGCTGCTGAAGAATTTTCTCGAGATGAGCTAGGGGGAGGGTGATGATCAAGGAAGCCATTGCACGTGTCGTCGAAGGAGAAAACCTCGCCGAAGGCGAAATGGTCGAGGTGATGGACGAGGTCATGCGCGGCGAGGCGACCCCGGCCCAGATCGGAGCGTTCATCACCGCGCTGCGGATCAAGGGTGAGACCATCCCCGAGATCACGGGTGCGGCCAAGGTGATGCGCGCCCACGCCACACCGATCCGCGTCGGCAAGGTGCTCGACATCGACCGCGAGGACATCAACGAGGACCGCGAAACCATCCTCGACACCTGCGGAACAGGCGGAAGCGGCACCAAGAGTTTCAACATCTCCACGACGGTCGCGTTCGTGGTGTCCGCCTGCGGGGTCAAGGTTGCAAAACACGGCAACCGCAGCATCTCGTCGGCCTGCGGCAGCGCCGATGTGCTCGAAGCGTTGGGGGTCAATCTCGACGTTACCCCCGAGGTCGTCGGCGAATGTATCGATTCGATCGGCGTCGGGTTCCTCTTCGCGCCGGCCCTGCATGGTGCGATGAAGCACGCCATCGGCCCGCGGCGCGAGATCGGCATCCGCACGCTCTTCAACATCCTCGGCCCGCTCACCAACCCCGCGGGGGCCGACCGCCAGGTTCTCGGCGTGTACCGCCAGGAGTTGGTCGAGCCGCTTGCCCGGGTCCTGCAGAATCTCGGCTGCGGGCGGGGTTACGTGGTCCACGGCAGTGACGGAATGGACGAGTTGACCCTCACCGGCCCGACCTCCGTCGCGGAGATCGACGGCGAAGAGATCACCTGTTACGAAATCACCCCGGAGCAGTTCGGCTTCCAGCGCTGCGCGCTTTCCGAACTTCAGGGAGGGGACGCCGCGGCCAACGCGACGATCGTGCGGAATATTCTCGCCGGAGAGCCGGGACCGAAGCGCGACATCGTGCTGCTCAACAGCGCCTTTGCGCTGGCTGCCGCGGGGGTTGTCCCTACGCCGGAAGCCGGGCTTGCCAAGGCCTCCGGGGTCATCGACTCCGGGGCCGCGCGCCAGAAACTCGAGGCGCTGGTCGCCCAGACCAGCCGGGCGTGAGGACTCGTGGGTAATCTTCCGGACATTCTCGAACAGATTGTCGCGCACAAGCGGACCGAGGTCGCCGCGGCGAGGGAAGCCTTCCCCCTCGCGCGCCTCGAAGCCAACCTGGCCCAGATCGAGGACCAGCCGAGGGGCTTCACCCGTGCACTGCGCACCAGCGCCGAGTCGGGCTGGACTGCGGTCATCGCGGAGGTGAAGAAGGGCTCGCCGAGCAAAGGGGTCATCCGGGCCGACTTTGACCCGCAGGAGACCGCCGAGATCTACGCGCAGCACGGCGCCACCTGTTTGTCCGTGCTGACCGACGAAAAGTTCTTCCTCGGGCACCTTCGCTACCTGAACCTGATCCGCGAAACCGTGAGCCTCCCGCTCCTGCGCAAGGATTTTATCTGCGACCCCTACCAGATCGTCGAGGCCCGCGCTGCCGGGGCCGACGCCATTTTGCTGATCGCTGCGATGCTGGACGCTCCGCGTATCCGCGAGTTCGCCGCGCTGGCCTCCAGTCTCCAGCTGGATGTCCTGCTCGAGGTTCACGATGAGCGGGAGCTCGATCTCGCCCTCGAGAGCGGGATCGAGCTGATCGGGATCAATAACCGCAACCTGCGCACCTTCGAAACCGACCTGGCCACCAGCGAGCGCCTGCTCAAGCGAATTCCTGCTGATCGCTTCGTGGTGACCGAGAGCGGCATCACCAGCCGCGCCGACGTGTTGCGCCTGCAGACGGCCGGCGCAGGGGCATTCCTGGTCGGTGAATCGCTGATGCGCGAAGACGACATCGGCGCCAAGCTTGACGAGCTGCTGGGCGCCACGAACGCTTGAGACACGCAACGGGTAGGCATTTTTAATGACAAAGGAGTCGAGCATGCAGACCAAGATCCTTCTCCCCGAAGATCGCATCCCGAAACAGTGGTACAACATCATCCCGGATATGCCCGGAGCGCTCGCGCCGGTGATCCACCCCGGGACCATGCAGCCGGTTTCGCCCGACGACCTGCTACCGCTGTTCCCCATGCCGCTGATCGAGCAGGAGGTCTCGTCGCAGCGTTGGATCGACATCCCCCAGGAAGTGCTCGATATCTACCAGCTCTGGCGGCCGTCGCCGATGTTCCGGGCTCACCGGCTCGAGAAAGCGCTCGGTACTCCGGCCAAGATCTACTACAAGTACGAGGGGGTCTCTCCGGCCGGCTCTCACAAACCGAACAGCGCCGTCCCCCAGGCCTACTACAACAAGATCTTCGGCACCAAGCGCATCGCCACCGAGACCGGGGCCGGGCAGTGGGGCTCGTCCATCTCCCTCGCCTGCCAGATGTTCGGGCTCGAGTGCACGGTCTACATGGTCAAGGTCTCCTACAACCAGAAACCGTATCGCAAGAGCATGATGCAGCTCTGGGGGGCCGACGTGATCCCTTCGCCGTCGCCGCAGACCAACGCCGGTCGGGCGATCCTTGCGCAGGACCCGGAAAGCAACGGCTCGCTCGGGATCGCCATCAGCGAGGCGGTCGAGGACGCCGCGACGCGCGAGGATACCCGCTACGCGCTCGGTAGCGTGCTCAACCACGTCTGCCTGCATCAGACCATCATCGGCCTCGAGGCCAAGGCACAGATGGAGCTTGTGGGTGATTACCCCGACGTGGTGATCGGCTGTCACGGTGGTGGTTCCAACTTCGCCGGCGTCGCCTTCCCGTTTATTGCCGACAAGGCCAACGGCAAGGACGTGCGGGTGGTGGCTTTCGAGCCCGCGAGCTGCCCGACGCTCTCACGGGGGGTCTACGCCTTCGACTATGGCGACACCGCCAAGATGGCGCCGGTGGCCAAGATGTACACCCTCGGCCACGATTTCATGCCACCCGGCATTCACGCCGGTGGGCTTCGTTACCACGGCGCCTCTCCGCTGGTGTCACAACTGGTGCACGAGGGGGTAGTCGAGGCGAAGGCGGTCCACCAGCTCGCCTGTTTCGAGGCGGCGGTGCTCTTCTCGCGCAGCGAGGGGATTATCCCGGCGCCGGAGTCGAGCCACGCCATCCGCGGTGCCATCGACGAAGCGCTGCTGGCCAAGGAGGAGGGGAAGGAGAAGACCATCCTTTTCAACCTCTCCGGTCACGGTCACGTCGATATGGCGGCGTACGACGACTTCTTCGCCGGCAAGCTTTTTGATTACGATTACCCGGAAGAGGCAATCAAGGAGTCCCTCGCACACCTTCCCAAGGTCGGGTAAGACGCGAGGTGGTCTCGCCCATCTGCGAGACCCCTGGGGTAGAGAATGGTTCGAGTCAAGATCTGCGGCATTACCCGCACTACTGACGCCCTGCATGCCGTCGCCTGCGGGGCGGATGCACTGGGGTTCGTGTTCTATGCCCAGAGCCCCCGGTGCATCGACCCGGAGCAGGCGGCCAAGATCGTGACGGAGCTCCCCCCCTTCGTGACCTCCGTCGGTCTGTTCGTCAATGCCGATGCCGGAACGGTCCGCGAGGTCGTGGCCCGCTGCCGTCTCGATGCGGTACAATACCACGGTGACGAAGAGCCCGCGGACTGTGCTCAAGCACCTGTCCGGGCCATCAAGGCGCTACGCGTCCGGGACGTCGAATCGCTCACGCATCACCAGCGCTTTCAGGTGTCGGCGCTGCTGCTCGATGCCTGGAGCCCCGATGCCTACGGCGGTACCGGTCATACCTTCGACTGGGGGCTGGCCGCCGACATCGCAAGACAGCGTCCCGTGATTCTCGCCGGCGGTCTGACCCCGGAGAACGTTGCGGCGGCTGTCGACGCGGTAAACCCCTACGCCGTCGACGTTTCGAGCGGCGTGGAGATTGCCCCCGGGATCAAGGATCCCCATATGGTTGCCGCGTTTATCGCCGCGGCCAAAGGAAGCCGACCATGAGCAAGTATGCATACCCCGACGCGCAGGGGCATTTTGGCCAGTTCGGTGGTCGTTACGTCGCCGAGACGCTTATGCCTGCGCTTCTTGAACTCGAGGAGGCCTATCGCGAAGCCCTCGCCGACCCGACCTTCCAGGAGGAGTTCGAGTACTACCTCGCCCAGTACGTCGGTCGACCCAGCCCGCTCTATTTCGCCGAGCGGTTGAGTGAGCACCTCGGCGGCGCAAAGATCTACCTCAAGCGCGAGGACCTCAACCACACCGGTGCCCACAAGGTCAACAACACCGTGGGGCAGGCGCTGCTTGCCAAGCGCATGGGGAAGAAGAAGGTGATCGCCGAGACCGGCGCCGGCCAGCACGGGGTTGCGACTGCCACCGTGGCGGCCCTGTTCGGCATGGAGTGCGAGGTCTTCATGGGGACCGAGGATATCCGTCGCCAGTCGCTCAACGTCTTCCGCATGCGACTGCTCGGGGCCAAGGTGCACGGCGTGACCAGCGGCACGGCGACCCTCAAGGACGCCATGAACGACGCCCTGCGCCACTGGGTGACCCACGTGCGCGACACCTTCTACGTGATCGGGACCGTTGCCGGACCGCACCCCTACCCGATGCTGGTTCGTGATTTTCAGGCCGTGATCGGTCGCGAGGCGCGCCGCCAGCTGCTCGAGGTGGAAGGCCGGTTACCCGACGCAGCGCTCGCCTGCATCGGCGGAGGTTCCAACGCCATGGGGCTGTTCTATCCGTTTGTCGACGATCCCGGCGTGCGCCTGGTCGGAGTCGAAGCCGCCGGGCTCGGGGTCGAGACCGGCAAGCATGCCGCGAGCATCGGCGCCGGCAAGGTCGGGGTGCTGCACGGCAACAAGACCTATCTGCTCCAGGACGCCGATGGCCAGATCGAACACGCCCACTCGATTTCGGCAGGGCTCGACTATCCCGGGGTCGGCCCGGAGCATGCGCTCCTCAAGGAGCTTGGCCGCGCCGAGTACGTGTCGATTACCGACGACGAAGCCTTGGCCGGCTTCAAGCTGCTGACCGAGATGGAAGGGATCATTCCGGCCCTCGAGAGCGCCCACGCCATTGCCCAGGTGGCGAAGATTGCTCCGCTCATGCCGCGTGATGCCGTGATCGTGGTCTGCCTGTCGGGGCGCGGCGACAAGGACATGCACACCGTCGCCGAGGCCATGGGCGTCGAACTCTAGCGGTGGACGGACGTACTTGTCGCCGCCGCCGCGCAGGGTCTTCGCCTTGGCGACGCGACTGACGCTGCTCCATATCCCTTGAACTTCGAGTGCCTTTATCCAGGCACTTGCTCATCCTGACTCGCTCAGCTCGTCGCGAGGCTGAAAGGAACACATGAAATTTACCGAACTTAACCTGCCTGCCGAGGTCCTGAAGGGGGTCGAGCAGGTCGGTTTTGAAAAATTGACGCCGGTCCAGGAGGAATCGATCCCCCTGGCGCTCGAAGGGCGCGATGTCGCGGCACAGGCCCAGACCGGCACCGGAAAGACTGCGGCATTCCTGATCTCGCTCTTTTCCCGCCTGCTCGCCCAGCCCAAGGAGACCGGCAGCGATCCCCGCGCCCTGATCCTGGCCCCGACCCGTGAGCTCGTGGTGCAGATTTGCGAAGACGCCAAGGGGCTCGGGGCCTTCTGCCCCTTCAAGGTGCAGCCGATCTTCGGCGGCGTCGATTACGACAAGCAGCGCAATGCCCTGCGTGAGGGGGTCGACATCATCGTGGCCACGCCGGGGCGGCTGATCGACTATGCCAAGCAGCGGGTCTTTTCGTTCCGTGGGATCGAGGCGGTGGTGATCGATGAGGCCGACCGGATGTTCGACATGGGCTTCATCAAGGATTTGCGCTACCTGCTGCGCAAGCTCCCCCCGTACGATCAGCGCCAGACCATGCTCTTCTCGGCGACCCTTTCGCAGCGGGTGATGGAACTGGCCTACGAGTTCATGGACCTGGCGGAGAAGGTCCACATCGAACCGGAGCAGGTCACCACCGACCGTATCGAGCAGCTCCTCTACCATGTCTCGCTGCGTGAGAAGTTCCCGCTGCTGATGGGACTGCTGCGGCGCTCGTCCGATATGGAGCGGGTGCTGTTGTTCGTCAACACCAAGAAAGAGGCCGAATTCCTGGTCGATCGCCTCAAGGCCAATGATTACAAGGTGGCGGTGATCTCCGGGGATATCCCGCAGCGCAAGCGGATGCGCATCCTCGACGATTTCAAGGAGGGGAAGCTGCAGTTTCTGGTCGCGACGGATGTCGCCTCGCGTGGCCTGCACATCGAGGGTGTGACCCATGTCATCAACTACGATCTCCCCCAGGACTGCGAGGACTACGTCCATCGCATCGGGCGAACCGCGCGTGCCGGGGCCGTCGGCAAGGCGATCTCCTTTGCCGACGAGGACACGGTCTTCCACCTTGCCGACATCGAGGAGTACCTCGGCGCCAAGATCCCCAGCACCTTCCCCGTGGAAGAGGATCTCTGCCTGGATTACCGACGCGCCGCCCGCAAGCGCAAGCCTCCGGTCCCGGAGAAGAAGGCGGCTGAAGGCGGGGCACGGCGGCGCCCACGTCGCCGCCGGCGCAAGCCCGGTTCGCCGGGAGGGGAGGGGTGAGACGCGCGGTCGGAGCGCGCTCCGTGCTCGGCGATGACCAGCCCGGGCTGCTGACCTGCACCCGCTGCCCGCGCCTCGTCGAATACCGTACCACGCTCCCTCCCAAGGGGGGACGGAGCCGCACCGACTACTGGGCCCGCCCGGTCCCCGGCTTCGGCGATCCAGAGGCGCGGATCTGCCTGGTCGGGATGGCCCCGGGCGCTCACGGAGCCAACCGGACCGGACGTCCCTTTACCGGAGATGGCGCCGGTGATTTCATGTACCCGCTGCTGCACGAGGCGGGCTTGGCCAGTCAGGGGGACGCCGAATCGCGTCTCGATGGCTTGACACTCCGTGACCTCTACATCACCAACGCCGTCAAGTGTGTCCCGCCTGAGAACAAGCCGACCCGCGAGGAGTATGCCCACTGTCTCCCCTACCTCGCGCAGGAGCTTGAAGCGCTGACGAATCTGAAGGTGGTTCTGCTGCTCGGTCAGGGAGCATACCGCAGCTATCTCCAACTGCTCAAGTCGCGGGGGACAATCCGGAGCATGGGGGAGGCGCCCTTCGCCCATGCTGCCGAATATCGCTTCGGTGGTGGCCCGACCGTGGTGGCGAGCTATCACACCAGCCGTTATAACGTGCAGACCGGGCGGATCAACGCCGAGATGTTCCGCGCCCTGCTGGCGCGGGTGCGTGGTCTGGCCACTTAAGAAAAGCCTTGATAAATACAGGTCTTTTTTTTAGAATCATCTGATTTGAGTCTGGAAAGGATTGGCCCATGGGGCGTATATCGGCGACGTTTGAAAGACTGGCCCGCCGCGGCGAAAAAGCCCTGATCCCGTTCATCACCGCCGGGGATCCCGATCTGGCCACGACCGAGGCGTTGATTCACGAGCTGGTCGAGGCGGGCGCCGATATCATCGAGCTCGGTTTCCCGTTCAGCGACCCGATGGCAGATGGTCCGACCATTCAGGCCGCTTCCGAGCGGGCGCTGAAGGCCGGGACGACTCTGTCGGGAGTGCTGGCGATGGTGCGTCGGGTGCGTGAGCATACCAATGTGCCGATCGTCCTGATGGGCTACTACAATCCGATATTTCGTTTCGGCCCCGAGCGCTTCGCCCGCGAGGCGGCGGCAGCCGGGATCGACGGCTTGCTGCTGGTTGATCTCCCCGACGAAGAGAGCGGAGAGCTGCGCGAGCAGCTGGGGCAGCACGGCATCGACCAGATCATGCTGCTGGCGCCGACGACGCCCCCGGAAAGACGCGATCGCCTGGCCCAGCACGGCAGAGGTTTTCTCTACTATGTCTCGATGACCGGCGTGACCGGGGTGCAGGCCGTCGACCCCCAGTCGATTCGGGCCGAAGTCGAGGCCCTTAAGAAGGTCAGCCCGGTCCCCGTGGCGGTCGGCTTCGGGATTTCCACCCCGGATGACGCTGCGGCCGTTGGCGCCTTCGCAGACGGGGTCGTGGTCGGTAGCGCCCTGGTCAAGCGGATTGCCGGTCTGGCCGACAGTGCGCAACTGAGGGAAGAGGTGCGCGGATTTGTCGCCAGCCTCAAGTCTCCGTTGCGGGTGGATGGGGCATAGGCACGATGAAGTTCCAGGTCCTGGGGAGTTACGGGGCACGCCTTCCGGGGCATGGCACCGCAAGTTTCCTGGTGAACGACCGGATGCTGGTCGATGCCGGCACGGTGACCTGGCTGCTGAGTCTTGAACAGCAGATGGCTATCGACGATGTCCTGCTGACACATGCGCATCTCGACCATATCGTCGACTTGGCCTTTATCGCCGACAACGTTCTCCCCTTTCGCGATCGCTCCATCCGCGTCTGGGCCCCCGCCGAGGTTCTCGATGCGGCGCGTCGGCACCTGTTCAACAACGTGCTGTGGCCCGACTTCACCTCGATCAAAATCGGGCGTGAGCCGATTCTCGAGTTCCGGCCCCTCCCGGTGGGAGAGGTGATCGAGGTCGCCGGGGTCAAGGTGCGCTGGTGTGAGACCAACCACACGGTGTTTACAGCCGGCTATCTGCTCGAGGAGAACGGGCAAAGCCTGCTGCTCTCCGGGGATACCGGCCCGACCGAACAAATCTGGGCCCTCGGGAGAGAATCCGAAGGGCTCACCGGGGTGCTGGCCGAAGTCAGTTTCCCC
Source organism: Desulfuromonadaceae bacterium (assembly GCA_003246035.1). Next base: position 28,576 of record QKBP01000108.1, read on the forward strand.
AACCGATTGCAGGACCTTGCCCTGGCCAGCGGTCACCTCACCCCCGCACTGATCGGGGATGAGCTGGCGAAGCTTGCCCGGCCGGACGTTCCGGTATGGGTCTTTCACATGAAGCCGCAGTTCCTGGATGAAATTCTCTTCGAGCTGAATGCGCTGGAGGGATTGCATCTGAAGATGCTGCGTGGTAACGAAATCATTACAGTCTGAGCAAGAATAACTCACGAGGAACACGTTATGGCCTGGTTCAAGAAATCCAAGGCGCCGCTGGCGCCGACCGAAGAGAAGAAAGTACAGGTCCCTGAGGGGCTATGGACCAAGTGTAAGAACTGCAACGAGATAATCTACACCAAGGAAATCGAGCGGAATCTCAACGTCTGCCCGAAATGTGACTATCATTTCCGGATCACCGCCCGCCAGAGGATCGACCTGACCCTCGACGAGGGGACGTTTGTCGAGATCGCCGGGAATGTCCAGTCGGTCGATTTCCTCGACTTCAAGGATTCGAAGAAATACAAGGATCGCATCAAGGCGGCGATGAAGAAGTCGACCTCGGATGCGGTGATCACCGGGGAGGGCGAGCTCGAGGGGCTGCCGGTCGTGGTCGCGGTCTTCGATTTCGGTTTCATGGGCGGGAGCATGGGCTCGGTGGTCGGTGAAAAGATCACCCGCTGTGCGGAAGTGGCGCTCGAAAAGAAGATCCCGCTGATCGTTTTTTCGTCGTCCGGCGGGGCCCGTATGCAGGAGAGCATCCTTTCCCTGATGCAGATGGCCAAGAGTAGCGCGGCCCTCGGACGCATGAAGGCGTCAGGAATCCCCTTCGTCTCGGTCCTGACCGACCCGACGACCGGCGGGGTCACGGCCAGTTTCGCCATGCTCGGCGATGTCAATATCGCCGAACCGCGTGCCCTCATCGGCTTCGCCGGGCCGCGCGTCATCGAGCAGACGATCCGCCAGAAGCTCCCCGAGGGGTTCCAGCGTTCCGAGTACCTGCTCGAGCACGGGATGGTCGACATGATCGTGCCCCGCAACGAAATGAAGCAGCGACTCTTCCAGGTATTGAGCATATTTACCCGCAAGAACTGACGGCCGTGTCATACCGCGAAAGCCTCGACTACCTGTACGGCCTGCAGCGGTTCGGTATCAAACTCGGCCTTGAAAACGTTCGCCGCCTGCTTGCGCGGGCGGGAAACCCTCAGGACGGGATGCACCTGGTGCACGTCGCCGGGACCAACGGTAAGGGTTCGGTGTGCAGCATGCTCGCCGCCCTGCTCATGAAGGCCGGTCATCGTACCGGCCTTTATACGTCGCCTCACCTGCACGCCTTTAACGAGCGCATCCGGGTCGACGGTATGCCGATCGATGATGGTGAGATCGTGACCCTGACCGAGCAACTGCGCGCGCTCTGTGACGGCGATATCCCCGCGACCTTCTTCGAGTTCACCACCGCCATGGCCTTGTGCTATTTCGCCCGGCAGGGTGTCGCATGGGGCGTGCTCGAAACGGGAATGGGGGGGCGTCTTGACGCGACTAACGCGGTGATGCCGCAGGTCAGCGTGATTACCTCCATCTCCCTGGACCATGCCGAGCATCTCGGCTCGGACCTGGAGGCGATCGCCGCGGAGAAGGCTGGGATCATCAAGCCGGGTGTGCCGCTCGTCACGACCGTCCAGCCCTCCGAAGTCCTCGAGGTCTTGCGGCGCTGTGCCGAGGACAAGGGCGCTCCCGTTTACCGTCTGGGGGTCGACTTCCATCTCGAAGCCAAACCGGACGGATCGGTCGACTATCGGGGGGTGGGGGCGTACTGCCCCGGTCTGCACGTCCCTCTGGCCGGTCGGCATCAGCAGGAGAACCTGGCCCTGGCCCTGGCCGCATTCGAGCTCTGTTCCGCCTCGGGTGGCGTGTCTCCCGAGACTATCCGCGAGGCTCTCGACGGTGTCGTCTGGCCGGGACGTCTGGAATGGCTCCCCGGCGAAAAACCCATCCTGCTGGACGGGGCGCACAACCTGGCCGGTTGCCAGGCTCTCGCCGACTATCTGGCAGCGCAGTCATGTTCAGACATCCTACTGATCTTCGGTGCCAAGGGGGATAAGGCCTCGGTCGAGATGCTCCGAGTCCTGCTTCCGTTCGCGGAGGCTGTTTTCCTGGTCGAGCCGCCCGTGGAGAGCGTGGCCCCCCTCGCGCCCATGGAGGACCTGGTACGGTCAGCCGGGATACGGGTACAACGATTCGATTCTGTCGCATCGGCGCTGGCGGCTGGGGAACCCGGTGCGTATCCCGGCCAGACGTTGGTCGTCGCGGGTTCCCTGTTTCTGGTCGCGGCTGCCCGCGAAGTTCTTGGACTGGAGTGATAACGTGGTGTACACGGGTCTCCGATACGCGCTGATGTGGATCCTGATGCTGGTGTGGGTGCAGCAGGCCGGCGCGGCGATTACTTCCCTGGCCGGCGGTGCGCCGGTTCAGGTCGAAGCTGACCAGTTCTGGCTGGAAGGGGAGACCAATACCTACAGGGCGATCGGTGATGTGAGCATCCGCGGGAATAATCTCCAGCTTGAAGCTCAGGAGGTCTCCTGGAACGCCGACAGCGGTGATGCCATCGCAACCGGGAAGGTCAGTCTCATTAGCCCCGGATCGGTTGTTCGGGGTGATTTCCTCTCCTTCAACCTTGAGACCGGGTTGGGCGAGCTCACCCAGGGAGACGTCCTGCTCGAGGAGGAGAATTTTCACTTCAGCGGCGAGCGGATCGCGCGTACCGGAGAACGAGATTTCGAGGTCGAAAGAGGGACCTTTACCAGCTGTGACCCTGAAGACCCTGACTGGCAGTTTGTCGCCAGCCGCCTCCGGGTGCGTAACGGACGCTGGGCCTCCGCCAAGCACGTCCGCTTTCATGTGGCCGATATCCCCGTTTTCTATCTCCCCTACCTGATCTACCCGATCCGCTACGAGCGGGAATCGGGGTTCCTCGAGCCTGAGATCGGTTATTCCAGCCGCAAGGGGACCGAGCTGTCGCTGGTTTACTACTGGGCCATGGCCCAGCACATGGATGCTTCGATCGGACTTGATTACCTGTCGAAGATCGGCCTCGGCAAGTCCCTCGAGTATCGCTACGCCCTCTCGCGGGGCAACAACGGCACCTTGAAGGCCTACCACGTCAGCGGGATCAAGGACAATCCCAACAGTCATGCCTTCTCCTGGGAACACGACGGTTGGCTCCCCGGGCAGATTCGGATGCTGGCGGATACCGAATACGTCAGCCGCAGGGAGTTCCTCGAAGACTTCGGCGATGCCGCGGAGGTGTACAACCAGGACCTGACAGAGTCGACCCTGGCGTTCACACGGGCCTGGGAGCGCAGTTATGCCGGGGTTCGCTTCGACTATACCCAGGACCTGGCGACGGGCGACAAGGGCGTGCTTCAGGAGCTCCCGCGCCTCGATCTCTCACGGGTACGCAGCCGGGCAGGTACGACCCCGCTGTTTTATGGTATCGATACCACCAGCAGCTATTTCTGGCGTGACGAAGGACAGCAGGGGAAACGTGTCCTGCTGCGTCCGATGCTGGGTGCCGACCTCCACCTCGGGCGTTACCTCGCCTTTGAGCCGGAGATTGCCTACCTGCAGCGTTACTACGATTCCGGCAACCCGGAGGAGAGCGAGGACGCGTTTGGCACTTACGAACTGGCCGCCCGGATCAAGAGCGAGTTGACGCGGGTTTTCGAGGTTGGCGGTGAACGAATCGAACGGGTACGGCATGTTCTCGAGCCTCGCCTGAGCTATGAGTATCGTGCCGACGAGGAACAGCAGGGGCTCCCCGAGTTCGACTTTCGTGATCGGGTCGAGGCGTTGAACGTTGTCGAGCTGGCCTTGGTCAACCGCCTGACGGCCAAGCTAATCGGCGAGGGCGATATCCCCTACTACCACGAGTTTCTCAACCTGCGTCTCTCCCAGGGATTCGATGTTTCCGAACAGCGTCGGAACCTGGACCCCGGTGACGAACGTCGCCGACCCTGGAGGCCGTTCCGCAGCGAACTGGTGGTACGCCCGACGCGTAACAGCTTTATCGACGTCGATGCCCGTTTCGACGTCAACTCGGGTGCCAAGGCGCCCGACCGGCGTACTCTCAGCCTGGACAGCCGGGCCGGAGTGAAGGATGCCCGGGGGAACAGCCTCCAGCTCGGTTACTACTATCGCCCCGAGGCTGAGAAGTACCTGTCGGGGAACCTCGAAACCGTCTGGCTCGACCCGCTCTTCCTGCAGTTCCTGCAGCGTTACGATTTTCGCGATCGCCGGAATCTCGAGAGTCGCCTGCGGACCGAGTATCGCAGCGAATGCTGGAGCGTGGCCCTGACGCTGACCGACAGGCTCGATGAGCAGTCGTTCATGATCTCGTTTTCTCTGGGGGGCTTCGGTGAACTCGGGGAGATGGGGGGAGGGCTGTAAGAAGGTGCGGAGTGGTGACACCCCGCACCTGTCGATGTTACTTGAGGCTGATCCAGGGGAGGAGCTTGGCGAGGCTCTTCTCGCCGATGCCGCGTACCGCCGTCAGTTCCTCGGGAGCGGCAAACGGACCGTGTTCGGAGCGGTAGGTGACGATGCGTTCCGCAAGGGTGGCGCCGACCCCGGGGATGACCTGCAGTTCCTCGGCGCTGGCCTGGTTGATGTTGACCTTGCTGACGACCTGCTCGCGCTGCCCGGTCTCACCCGGATCGCCAGCCAGAACCGTCACCGGCAGCCCCATGCACGTCATCAGCGCAAGCACCATCACGAGCTTCTGAAACATTTTCATTTGTACCCTCCTTGGGATTGAATGGGCCGAATTGGGCCGATATGAAATTAATCAAAACTAACATATCTTGTCAATAGCTGAGGTGAGGAGATTTTTTGACCTCTCCCCGCGGACGATGGCACAATACCGCTTGCAGTTTCCGTAGCGTCGCGTGACGAAAGAGAACGAGGATGGATACACCCCGCGAAGAACATCCCCGCAGCAGCATGTTCGGCCGTCTTGCCCTGCTGGTCGTCCTGCTGATCCTCGGAGTGGCGCTTTTCGGTGAAAAGGGGATCGTTCGGCTGGTCAAGCTGATGCGCGAGCGCGAGATGCTGACCGTCGAGGTCGAGCAACTCAAGCAGGAGAATGAGCGGCTGCGCCAGGAGATCGATGCCCTGCGTTCCGACCAGCGCTACCTCGAGCAGTTGGCGCGCCGGGAACTCGGCATGGTACGCGAGGACGAACAGGTCTACCAGTTTCGCCCCGCCAGGAAACCGGAGCCGGCGTTGTCCCCGCAGAGGGACGGAGAGCATTGACAGCAAGGCGGACGGTCGATACGATACGCCGTTTCGTCAAGGAGTGACCCCGTCATGGCCTATCATGCCCCGAAATGCTGCCCCGTGTGTGCCTGGAGAGCTAACTGCGTGAAGCGCGCGACCGGTGGTGGTGACGGAATACTCAACTGCCCCGAATTTACCGAAGACGTCCTGTTGCGCAAGGAGCGGGAAAAGGAAGCCGCCGAGACGCGGCAGGACGACGACCAAGAGGCCTGAACGCATGAAGAACCAGTTGCGAAAACACATACGACACGCCCTCGAGGCGTGTTTTAACGCCGGAACGCTCAGCAGCGGCACGATCCCCGAGTTTTCGATCGAAGTGCCCGCCCAGGCTGAACATGGCGACCTGGCGACCAATGCGGCCATGCTCATGGCCCGCGCCGAGCGCAAGGCGCCGCGCCAGATCGCCGAGATTCTGGTGGCGGCCCTCGGGGACGGCGACGGTCTCTGGAGCCGGATCGACATTGCCGGACCCGGTTTTATCAATTTCGTGCTCGCGCCGACCTGCTGGTACGCTGTGCTCGACCAGGTCATGCAGGAACAGGAGCGTTTCGGGCGCAGCCACATGGGGAAGGGCCAGAAGATCCAGGTCGAGTTCGTCAGCGCCAACCCGACCGGTCCCCTGCATATCGGTCACGGGCGCGGCGCCGCTGTCGGCGACGCGGTTGCGGAGATCCTCTCGGCTGCCGGTTTCGACGTGCAGCGTGAATACTACGTCAACGATGCCGGAAACCAGGTCTCCAATCTGGCCATCTCGATCTGGTCACGGCTGAGGGAGTTGCTGGGCGAGCAGGTGGCCTTCCCCGAGGACGGCTATCAGGGGGGGTACATTCGCGACCTCGCGGCGCGTCTCAACGATGAGCACCCCGATGTGGCGGGATTGCCCGAGGAGGATGGACTCAAGCGGTGCGCGGCCTTCGGCGTCAAGAGCGTGCTGGCGTGGATCGCCGACGATCTCGAGGCGTTCGGGATCCGTTTCGACAACTGGTACAGCGAGCAGAGCCTCTACGACAGGGACATGGTCCGGATCGAGCTCGGCAAGCTCGCCGACAAGGGGCTGAGCTACGAACAGGACGGTGCGCTGTGGTTCCGCACCACCGAATACGGCGACGACAAGGACCGGGTGCTGATCAAGTCGGATGGGAGCCCGACCTATTTTGCTTCCGACGTGGCCTACCACATGGAGAAGTTCGAGCGCGGTTTCGAGCGGGTCATCGACGTGTGGGGTGCCGACCACCACGGCTACGTGCCGCGTATGAAGGCGGTGCTGGCCGGTCTCGGCCATCCCCCCGAGGATCTCGAGGTGCTGCTGATCCAGATGGTCAACCTGCTGCGCGACGGGCAGCCGTTCACCATGGGGAAACGCTCCGGGAATTTCATCACCCTGCGCGAGGTGGTCGACGAGGTGGGGCGCGATGCCTGCCGCTTCTTCTTTCTGATGCGTCGTTCCGACAGCCAGCTTGATTTCGACCTCGAGCTGGCGAAAAAACAGAGCAACGAGAACCCCGTCTACTACGTGCAGTATCTGCACGCGCGGGTGCGCAGCATCCAACGCAATGCCGATGAAGCAGGAGTCACCACCCCGGGCTGTGGGGAGGTCGACTTTTCGCCGCTCACCGACGAGGACGAACTCACCCTTGCCAAGTACCTGAGCCGTTACCCGGAAGTGGTCGAGCAGGCCGCACGCGGCTGCGAGCCGCACCGGGTCGTCTATTACCTGCAGGAACTCGCGGCGCTGTTTCACAGCTACTACAACCGCCAGAAGGTGCTCGTCGAAGATCTCCCCACCGCCCAGGCGCGTCTCTATCTGGTAGAATGTGTGCGCATAGTTGTCGCCAACGCTCTGGAGCTTCTCGGGGTTTCGGCGCCGGAACGGATGTAGGCCGCGGAGAGAGGGTATGCGAGATCACAAGCCCCGTGCCCAGAAGCGCCAGGAATACAAGCAGGTGATCGGTCTGCTGGTGTTGGTGCTGGCCGTGGCGTCGGTCAGCTTCGCACTCGGAGTCGCCGTGGGGCGCCGGGGCGAGCCGGCCGTAACGGCCGAGAGTGCGGCCGGGGTTCGCAAGACCGTCGCCGAGACCTCAACGCCGGCCGGTCAACAGGCCTCCCCCGAGGATGCCCCGAAGGTCAACCTGACCTTTTACGACACCCTCCCCAAGGGCGAAGAGACCCCGCTGGGAAGCGGCATCAACCCCCCACCGCAGAAGACCGCAGCCGAACCTGTCGAGGCCGCTCCCCCAAAGGAGGAGAAGGTTGCTGCTCCCGAAAAGACGTCTGTCTCTTCGACGCTCAGTGCGAATGCCACGCCAGCGAGTACACCCAAGCCCCCCCCCGTCACGTCGGGCGAATACGTGGTCCAAGTCGCCTCCTTCAAGGGGGATGAGGACGCCCGGACACTGCAGACCAGGCTTCTTGGCAAGGGGCACAGGGCCTACCTGCAACGGGTCGATCTGGGTGAAAAGGGCATCTGGACTCGGGTCTACGTAGGCTTTTTCAATTCGGCCGATGCGGCCAAAAAAGTTGCCGACAGGCTGGTCGCCGAGGACAAGCTTTCCCCCATGGTCAGGCGCCGCCCCTGAGCCGAGAAAGTGCTTGACACGCAGTTCGACTGCGCATATATTTCCGCTTCTGTGACGCGGGGTAGAGCAGTCTGGTAGCTCGTCGGGCTCATAACCCGGAGGTCGGAGGTTCGAATCCTCCCCCCGCAACCAAATTAGACAGCCGAGGCGCTGTTAAACGTTCGGCGGTGTAGCTCAGTTGGTTAGAGCATGCGGCTCATATCCGCAGTGTCCGGAGTTCGAATCTCTGCACCGCCACCATACCTGCGAAGCCCTCCCGTAACCGGGGGGGCTTTTTGCTTTTGCGCCCCCGTGCGGAACGGTTTCTGGTACAATCCAAGCCTATGAGCGTGTCGACTGTGGAAAGACGATTTCGGGACGTCCTTGAGGCCGGACTGGTGGCCAGGGGCGACCGGGTTCTGGCGGCGGTGTCCGGCGGTGCCGACTCGGTTGCGCTGCTTCATCTGCTCTTGCGGGCCTCGGGCGAGCTCGGCTTCGAAGTGGCGGCTGCCCATTGCGATCACGCTCTGCGCCCCGAAAGCGACCGGGATGCACGGTTTGTCGAAGAACTGTGTGCGTCCCTGGGGGTTCCGTTGCAGCGGGAACGCGTGGACGTGGGGGGGTGGGCCGCGGAAAAGTCGGTCGGGCTCGAGGAGGCTGGGCGCTATCTCCGCTATGCGTTTCTGCAGCGCAGCGCCGGCGAGCTCAATTGCCGTTCCATTGCCACGGGACACCATCGCCAGGACCAGGCAGAGACGGTTCTGCATCGCATCGTGCGCGGATGTGGCCTCAAGGGACTTGTGGCGATGCGTCCCCGAAGGGATCTGGTGATTCGCCCGCTCCTGTCGTTCAGCCGCGACGAACTGCGTCTTTATCTGGCCGATCGAGGCATCGCGTTTCGCGAGGATCCGAGTAATGCGGATCGTGCCTTCACGCGCAATCGCCTGCGTCACGACATCCTGCCGGCTCTACGCCAGATGAACCCGCGCCTTGATGATGCCCTCAGCAGGTTGGCTGACACCGCGGCGGCGGAGGAGGACTTCTGGCTGGGGCACATCGAAGGGTTGCGCGAGCGGTTGTACGACGACGGGTGCTGGCCCGTGGCGGAACTCGTTACGCTCCATGCCGCCGAACGTCGGCGCCTTCTCATGGCGCTGCTGCAAGAGCAGGGAGGGGGAGAGGTCGAAGCCGAGCACGTTTTGGCGCTGGAACAGCTGCTGCTCTCGGCGCGTCCCCAGGCGCGTCTCGATCTGCCCGGGTGCAAAGCGTACCGGCGGTATGATCGGTTTTTCATCACAACCACGGTGCCGGCGGGAAACGCCCCCTGGCAGCAGGAGATTCATGGTCCGGGCCGCTTTCTCCTCCCTCTGGGAGGAACGTTGGTCGTTGACGAGGGGGAGCGTGAGGCAGTAGAGACCCTCTGGCGGGTCGAGTTTTCCCGGCAGGATCTCGGTTATCCGTTGCAGATTCGCACCTTCCTCCCGGGGGACCGTATCGGTCTCGAGGGGGGCGGGGGACACAAGAAGGTGAAAAAGCTCTACGCCGAGGCACGTCTCCCCCACGAGGTCCGGGGGGCTCTTCCCTTGGTGGCCCGGGGGGGCGAGGTCTTGTGGGTCCCGGGATTACGTCGCAGTGGCAAGTACCAGCCGGTAGACGGGGCGGACAGGGTGCTTCGCTTCTGGCTCGAAAAGCCCGAAAGTATTGAAAGTCTGCTTGTGAAGAGTGGTTGTTTATGCTAGGTTTCGAATTTGACTTCACTCCTGCCCTATGACCCTTCCGGGGCGGAAAAGAACAACGCTATACGGGGGGACGCGTGAACCAGTTTTACAAGAATCTGGCGCTCTGGCTTGTCATCATCCTGATGATGATTCTGCTGTTCAATATGATGGCCCACAAGAGTGCCGAACAGCGTACCGTGAACTACTCGACCTTCCTGGTCGCGCTCGAAGACGGGCGTGTCCAGAAGGTGACCATCCAGGGACGACTGATCACGGGGGTCTATTCCGATGATACCCCGTTCGAGACCTACGCTCCCGAAGATGCCCAGCTGATCGCGGAGTTGCGCGAAAAGGGGGTCGAGATCCAGGCCAAACCCGAGGAAGACCGTGGCTTGTGGTTCACCCTGCTGGTCTCCTGGGGGCCGATCCTGCTGCTGATTGCCGTGTGGATCTTCTTCATGCGCCAGATGCAGTCGGGGGGCGGCAAGGCGATGAACTTCGGTAAGAGTCGCGCCAAGCTCCTCAACGAGACCTCGGCGGTGGTGACCTTCAAGGACGTCGCCGGCGTCGACGAGGCCAAGGACGAACTCGAAGAGGTCGTCTCCTTCCTCAAGGACCCCAAGAAATTTTCCCGTCTCGGCGGGCGCATCCCCAAGGGAGTGCTGCTGGTCGGTCCCCCGGGGACCGGCAAGACCCTGCTGGCCCGGGCGATCGCCGGGGAAGCAGGGGTGCCTTTCTTCTCCATTTCGGGCTCCGACTTCGTCGAGATGTTCGTCGGCGTCGGTGCGAGCCGCGTGCGCGACCTGTTTATGCAGGGGAAGAAGAACGCGCCGTGCATCATCTTCATCGACGAGATCGACGCCGTCGGGCGGCACCGCGGAGCGGGCCTCGGCGGCGGCCACGACGAGCGCGAGCAGACCCTCAATCAGCTGCTGGTCGAGATGGACGGCTTCGAGTCGAACGAGGGGGTCATCCTGATCGCCGCCACCAACCGTCCCGATGTTCTCGACCCTGCGCTGCTGCGTCCGGGGCGATTCGACCGCCAGGTCGTGGTACCACGCCCCGACGTGCGCGGACGTCACAAGATCCTCACCGTGCATGCCCGCAAGGTCCCCCTCTCTGACAACGTCAACCTCGAGGTGATCGCCCGCGGGACCCCGGGTTTTTCGGGCGCTGACCTGGCCAACCTGGTCAACGAGGCGGCGTTGCTGGCAGCCCGTGAAAACAAGGACAAGGTCGACCGCGATGACTTCGAGGCGGCCAAGGACAAGGTGATGATGGGGGCCGAACGGCGCTCGATGGTGATCACCGAGGAAGAGAAGAAGGTCACCGCTTATCATGAAGCGGGTCATGCCCTGGTCGGCTTGTTGGAGCCCGGTTCCGACCCGGTGCACAAGGTGTCAATAATCCCGCGCGGCCGGGCTCTCGGGGTCACCATGTATCTCCCCGAGGAGGACAAGTACAACGAGACGGCCAAAGGTCTGCACGTCCGTATCCGTACCCTGCTCGGGGGGCGTATCGCCGAAGAGCAGGTGTTCGAGAGTGTCACCAGCGGAGCCAGCAACGACCTCGAGCGGGCTACGGCGATCGCCCGCAAGATGGTCTGCGAATGGGGAATGAGCGAGAAGCTCGGACCGCTGACCTTCGGCGAGAAGGAAGGCGAGATCTTCCTCGGTCGTGACATGGGGCACGTCAAGAACTACAGCGAGGCAACGGCGGTCACCATCGACACGGAAATTACCCGGATCGTCACCGAAAACTACGCCGCCACCTCTGATTTGGTCCGCAACAATATCGATGCGCTCAAACGCGTCGCCGAAGCGCTCCTCGAACGTGAAACCATTGATGGCGAAGAGCTCAAGGCGCTGGTGTTCGGGGAAAACGCTCCCCGCGGGAGCGCTGAGGTGGCCGAGAAGGCCGAAGTCTCGCCGGGTGCGTCGGAACCGTGCATCGCGGAAAGTGAAACGGACGCCTGAATGGCGATCCCGCTCCGACGTCTGCAGTTCGTCAGCGAAGTGGATGTACGTCGGGAACTGGAGCAGATCGCCTGCGACCCCGAAGGGGTTCGGCGCATGGCGGACAAGGGCGTCGCGTGTTGCATCAAGATCGGGGCACTCCCCTGCCGGGCGGCCAATGTTCTCAAGCAGGAGATGCTCGCGCTGGGGGGGGATGCCGGCGTTGCCCGTGGCAGCGTGGCCTGTTCAATCCCCTCGACCGAGGTCGTGCTGCTCGGATCGCTCAAGCAGCTGCGTCGTCTCCCGGAACGTCTCAAGACTCAGCCGTTCGGGCTGACGACCCTCGGTCTTGAAATCGAGCGGTTGCTCGCGCGGCAGGGCTCGCGTCCCGGGGCGTTGCTGGGACGCAGCGTCGTTCTCGATTTGAGCCGTCCCCGTATCATGGGGATACTCAACCTGACCCCCGACTCGTTCTCGGATGGCGGAGCGTTCCTCGCCCCCGAAGCGGCCCTCGCGCAGGCCCGTCGCATGGTCGACGAGGGGGCCGATCTGATCGATATCGGTGGTGAGAGCTCGCGCCCCGGTTCGGAATCTGTTTCGCTTCAGCAGGAGCTCGACCGAACCATGCCGGTCATCGAGGCGTTGCGGCGCGAGTGCAATGTTCCGCTCTCCCTCGACACCACCAAGAGTGCTGTGGCGCGTGAAGGGATTTCCCTCGGGGTCGAGTTTGTCAACGACATCAGCGGCCTCGCGTTCGATGACCGGATGGCCGATGTGGTGGCCGAAGGCGGCGCCGGCCTGTTCGTCATGCACACCCCGGGGACGCCTGACGTGATGCAGCAGCGTACCGCGTACCTTGACTTGGTCGGCGAGGTGGTCGGAGCACTGGCCCAGAGCCTTGAGAGGGCGCGCTCAGCAGGCGTCGTTGACGAGAAGCTGGCGGTCGATCCCGGCATCGGCTTTGGCAAGACCGCCGAAGGAAACCTCACGCTGCTGCGCCGGTTGCCTGAGCTGACCTCTCTCGGACAGCCGATACTGCTCGGTACCTCACGTAAAAGCTTTATCGGCAAGGTATTGCAACAGGACGATCCGCAACGGCGCGGCATCGGCACCCTGGCCACGGTGGCACTCGGCGTACAGGGGGGTGCTCAGCTTTTCCGGGTCCATGAAGTCGGCCCAGCGCGAGAAGCTGCGCTGATGGCCTGGTCGGTCTGTAATGAACGGCTCCCCACCGACAGGGCTGGAGCCTGATTGACGGGAACACGCCATGGTTGAACTGCTACAGAATTTTCGCCCCCTCGTCGACCTGTTCGACATCCTGATTGTAGCGTTCATCATCTACCGCATCATCCTGCTCATCAAGGGGACCCGGGCCGTGCAGATGCTGCTCGGTCTCGCCGTGATCCTGGTGATCTACGTGATCTCACAGGTGATCGGCCTCTATACCCTCCACTGGTTCCTCGACAATTTCCTCTCCTCGCTGATTCTGGTGATCATCGTCATCTTCCAGAGCGATATACGTCGTGCCCTGATGCATGTCGGTCGCAACCCGTTCTTTGCCGGGATGTCGTATCGCGAGGAAAAGGAGGTTATCGACGAACTCGCCCAGGCCAGCGCCGTGTTGGCCAGTCGGCGCATCGGGGCACTGATCGTCCTCGAGCGGGAGACCGGTCTCAAGGATTTTCTCGAGATCGGCACCGAACTCGATTCCAGGGTCAGCAGCGACCTGATTGTCTCGATTTTCCACCCCAGTTCGCCGATCCATGACGGCGCCCTTGTGGTCCAGCAGGGACGGCTGACCCGGGCCGGCTGTTTTCTCCCTCTCTCCCAGAACCCGGATATCAGCAAGACCCTGGGAACTCGGCACCGTGCCGCGATCGGTCTGACCGAACTGGTCGACGCCATCGTCATCGTGGTTTCCGAGGAGACCGGCAAGATCTCCGTGGTGCTCGGTGGAAGGATCACCCGGGATCTCGACATGGAAGCCCTCAAGAAAGTGCTCAAGCGGACCCTCGAGCCGGCGTCCCGCAAGCGGAAAAAGGCCAAGTCATGATTCAGTCGCTGCTGAACAACTGGCATCTCAAGCTCCTCTCGCTGATGTTCGCGGTCGTACTGTGGCTCTTCATCGTCGGGGAGCAGAAGCTCGAGCGGGGCTTCAACGTCCCCCTCGAACTGCAGAACCTCCCCGAAGGGATGATGGTCACCAGTGAGGTCCCCTCTCACGTCGACGTACGCCTGATCGGCCCGCGGACCCTGCTGGTAAACATGGAAGCCTCCGGTCTGCGACTCGGTATCGATCTCAAGGGTCTCAAGGAAGGAGTTACGACCTTCAGGCGCCTCGAGGATCGGATCAACCTCCCCGGCGGCATGCGTGTCAGCCGACTTTCCCCCTCGTATGTGGACGTCCGGCTGGAGGAGGTGGTCACGCGCTCCCTGCAGCCCAAGGTGGTCTTCGAAGGGAAACTCCCCGCGGGGTTCGAGCTCGGCGAGGTCCTGGTCAACCCTGTCGAGGTAATCGTCGAGGGGGCGCGCAGCGAAGTACTCAAGGTGCGCGAAGTGGGGACCGAGCCGGTTATCCTGACGGATCGTCGTGAGACGTTCACGGTTCAGGCTCCGCTGGTCTATGCCGGCAAGTTTTCCCGTCTGCTCTCGGGAGCTTTGGACGTGACCGTGACTGTGCATGAGAAATCGCCCAAGGGGCGTTCAGCGAGGTAATGAGATGAAAAAACTCTTCGGGACCGACGGGGTTCGCGGCATCGCCAATGTCGATCCTCTGACCACCGAAATGGTCATGCAGGTCGGCCGCGCAGCGGCCTTTCTTTTTAAGGATGCCAAGCGTCGTCACCGCATCGTGATCGGCAAGGATACCCGTCTTTCCGGGTACATGATCGAGAACGCCCTGGTGGCGGGGATCTGTTCCATGGGGGTCGATGTGCTGCTGGTCGGGCCGCTGCCGACCCCTGGGATTGCGTTCATCACCGCCTCGATGCGCGCCGACGCCGGGGTGGTGATTTCGGCGTCGCACAACCCCTATCAGGACAACGGGATCAAGTTTTTCTCCCGCGACGGGTTCAAGCTCCCCGACGAGATGGAATTGCGCATCGAGGAACTGGTCTTCTCAGACAAGCTCAACGACCTGCGCCCGACCGCTACCGAGGTCGGCAAGGCCTTCCGCATCGACGACGCCCAGGGGCGCTATATCGTGTTCCTGAAGAACACCTTTCCGCGCGATCTCGACCTGCAGGGTCTCAAGATCGTTCTCGACTGCGCCAACGGGGCCGCCTACAAGGTGGCCCCCGCAGTGCTCACCGAGCTCGGGGCCGAGGTGATTACCCTCGGGGTCTCGCCCGACGGGACCAACATCAACGCCGGTTGCGGATCGCTGCACCCCGAGGTCATGGCCGCGGCGGTACGGGAACACGGCGCCAACCTCGGCATGGCCCTCGACGGCGACGCCGACCGGGTGATCTTCGTCGACGAGCACGGGGAAGAGGTCGACGGTGACCATGTCATGGCCATCTGCGCCACCGAGATGCTCAAGCGGGGGGGGCTGGCGAAAAACACCCTGGTCACCACGGTCATGAGCAACGTCGGCCTCGATGCCGCCCTGCGCAAGGCCGGTGGAAGCATGGTGCGCACCGCGGTCGGAGACCGCTACGTGGTGGAAGAGATGCGGGCCAACGGGTACAATTTTGGGGGAGAACAATCAGGGCACATGATCTTTCTCGATCACAATACCACCGGTGACGGCATGGTCAGCGCCCTTCAGCTGCTGGCCATCCTGCAGCGCAGCGGCAAACCGCTCTCCGAGCTGGCTTCGGTGATGACGGCGTTTCCTCAGGTCCTGGTCAATGTGGCCGTAGCCAGCCGCATCCCGGTCGACGACATTCCAGGGCTTTCCGAGGCGGTTGAAAGGATCGAGGGGAAACTGGGTGAGAGCGGCCGGGTGCTGCTGCGTTATTCGGGGACCGAGCCGCTGCTGAGGGTCATGATCGAGGGTGAGGACCAGGCCCAGATCGAAGCGTATGCCAAGGAGCTGGCCGAGCTGATCCGCCGGGTCGTTGGTTACAAGGGAGGTTGAGGTCGTGGCCAAGCTGGGAGTCAATGTCGATCATGTCGCCACCGTCCGTCAGGCTCGGGGCGGGCGGGAGCCCGACCCGGTGACCGCGGCGGCACTTTGCGAACTGGCCGGTGCCGACGGCATCACGGTGCACCTGCGCGAAGACCGACGCCACATCCAGGATCGGGACGTCGAGTTGCTGCGCGACACGGTCCAGACCCGCCTCAATCTCGAAATGGCCGCGACCGACGAGATGGTGGCGATCGCCCGGAGGATCCTTCCCGACATGGTCACCCTGGTGCCGGAAAAACGCCAGGAGCTGACGACCGAAGGAGGGCTCGATGTCGCCGCCCAGCTCGCCCCCCTGCGCGGGGCGATCGCTCGCCTCAAGGAGGTCGGTATCCCGGTCAGCCTGTTTGTCGAAGCGGACCCCCGGCAGCTCGAGGCGTGCCGCGAAGCGGATGCCGATTACATCGAGATCCACACCGGGACCTACTGCGAGGCGACTTCCGAGGCCGATCGTGCCGTGGAGCTCAATCGGATCTCCGAGGCGATCCGGACCGGCCAGCATCTCGGCCTGGGGGTTAATGCCGGTCACGGGCTCAATTACTGGAACGTCTCTCCGGTCGCTGCCCTGGGCGGAATCGAGGAGTTCAACATCGGCCACAGTATCATTTCCCGGGCCGTCCTCGTCGGACTGGATCGGGCGGTGCGTGAGATGGCAGCCCTGGTCAGGAGGGTGTAGCGTGTCCCCGCTGGCAGGCATCGGCACTGACCTGTGTCGTTCCAGCCGCTTCGAGAAATACCTTGAGGCAGGAAAGGACGGAGTGCTGGTCAGGCTGTTCACGCCCGGTGAACGGGAGTATGCCCTGGCCAAGCGTTATCCGGCGCCGCACCTGGCGGCACGCTTTGCCGCCAAGGAGGCCTTTCTCAAGGCGCTCGGACTCGGCCTGCGCGACGGGATCAGCTGGCAGGATGTCGAGGTGGTCCGGAACGACCTCGGTGCGCCGTCGTTGCAGCTCAGCGGCCGGGCGGCCGAAATTACCCGGCAGCGCGGGATCGGGCGCATTCACCTCTCGTACAGTCACGACGGCGACTATGCCATGGCGACCGTGGTGCTGGAGGACGCATGAAGCTGCTCAACGCCGACCAGATTCGCGAGCTCGACCGCAGGGCGATCCGTGAGATCGGCATCCCCGGGCCGGTGCTGATGGAGAACGCCGGTCGCGCGGTGGCCGATGCGATCCAGGCGCGTTTTGCCGAGCTCGCTCCCGGCCCCGTTCTGATCCTGGCCGGCAAGGGGAACAACGGTGGGGACGGCTACGTCATCGCGCGCGTGCTTATTGACCGTGGCTGGCAGGTGCGCACGGTCGTGATTGCCTCCGCGGGGGAGATCCGTGGCGACGCAGCGGTCCATCTGCGGGCCCTCAAGCGTTGCGGTGGCGAGGTGGTCCATGCGGCCAGCGAAACCCGTCTCGAGGCGGTCCTGTCCCGCGGGGTGGCCGCGGCGCTGGTCGTCGATGCCCTGCTCGGCACCGGGCTCAATCAGGAGGTGCGCGGGGTGAGCCGCGAGGCGATCGTCTGGTGCAACCGCCAGGCGGCTCCCGTGGTGGCGGTCGACATCCCCTCCGGGGTGGCGGCGGATTCGGGTCAGATCCTGGGTGCTGCCGTGCGGGCCGATCTGACCGTCAGCTTTGCTGCCGCCAAACCGGGGCTGGTCAGTTACCCCGGAGCGGCCTGGAGCGGGGAGATCGAGGTGGCGGAGATCGGCATTCCTGCTGCTCTGCTGGCAGAAGAACAGGCGGATGGGGAGTTCGTTTCGGCCGCCGAAGCGTCAGGGGTTTTACCGTCGCGTCCGGTGTCGGGGCACAAGGGGAGTTTTGGCCATCTGCTGGTCCTCGCGGGTTCACGGGGAAAAAGCGGTGCCGCTCTGCTGGCCTGCGAGGGGGGACTCCGCTCCGGGGCCGGTCTGGTGACCCTGGCGACACCGCGCTCGCTGCAGGAAGTCTTCATGTCCCGGCTCAGCGAGGCGATGAGCCTGTCGGTTCCCGATTCGGAAGGGGCGCCGAGTGCCGCCGCCTTCGACGCCATCGCTGCCGCCCTGAATCAAATGGATGTTCTGGCGCTCGGCCCCGGACTCGGTACCGCGGAAACCACCCAGTTGCTGGTGCAGCGCCTGGTGCGCGAATGCGAGAAACCCCTGGTGGTCGATGCCGATGGTCTGAACGCTTTGATCGGTCACCCTGACATCCTCGCTGCAAGACGCGGGAGCGTTCCGGTGCTGACCCCCCACCCGGGCGAGATGGCCCGTCTGACCGGTCTCAGCGTTGCCGACATCGAAGCCGACCGCCTGCGCGTCACTCGGGCCTATGCCCGGGAACATCGCGCCGTGGTCATCCTCAAGGGGGCCCGCACGATCATTGCCGGCCCGGACGGCCACTTCCGGGTCAACGGGTCGGGTAATCCCGGTCTGGCCAGCGGCGGCATGGGGGATGTGCTGACGGGGCTGGTCGGCGGGTTGCTGGCACAGGGACTCGAGCCCCTTGATGCGGCGACCCTCGGGGTGTACCTGCACGGCCTGGCCGCCGACCGGCTGGCGGTCCGGCTCGGTATCGCCGGGATGCTGGCTTCGGATGTAGCCGCTGAAATTCCCGCCGCCCGCCATTTTCTCGTAGCCAAGGGAGGACGATCATGCTGAAAGCCAAGGATATCATGACCACCCAGGTCAAGTCGGTCCTCGAGGAGACGACCATCGAAGAACTGGCCCGTATTTTTGTCGAGGAGCAGGTCAGCACCATGCCGGTCGTCGACGAAGAAGGGAACCTGCGGGGCCTGATTTCGGAAACCGACCTGGTGGCCCAGAACAAGCCGCTGCACCTGCCGCGGGTGATTTCCCTGTTCGACTGGGTCCTGTACCTCGAGAGTGAAAAGAACTTTCGCGAAGAAGTCGAGCGGATCACGGCCCGTACAGTCGGTGAAATCTGCGTGCGCGACGTCGTGACCTGTCGTTCTGACAGCCCGCTCTCCGAGGTCGCCGAGTTGATGACCGAAAAGCGCTTCAACCTGTTGCCGGTTCTCGACGGCGACAAGGTCGTCGGGGTGGTCTCCCGACACGACGTCGTACGGGCCATGGGACGTTGATGGCCTCCTGGGAGGTTGTCACAACCTCGCCGGACCAGACCCGTGATTTCGGCGCGGCCCTCGGCAGGGTGGCGGACGATGGGACCGTTGTTCTGCTCAAGGGTGAACTCGGGGCAGGGAAGACCTGTTTCGCCCAGGGGGTTGCACGCGGGCTGGGTGTCCCCGAAGCTTTACCGGTCACCAGTCCGACTTTCGTCATCATGAACCATTACCCCGGCAGGCTTCAGCTCTTCCATTTCGACCTGTACCGTCTTTCCGGCCCGGACGACCTCGAGACCATCGGCGCCGAGGACCAGCTAGGTCGGCACGGAGTCTGCCTGGTCGAGTGGCCGGAGCAGGGAGGGGTCGCTGTCCCCGCCGTGACCGTGACCCTGCAGACCGCGTCGGATGACCGCCGGACCCTGCAGGTGGACGCTTCCGACGCCTTCCATGAAGCCCTTCTGGAGCGCTGGCGGCAGGCTTGGGGAGCAGGCTGAGGCTCTACGCGCAAACGCGCGCTTTTTTTTTGACGGCCCCCGGGAATCCTGCTATTAAATGGCTTTTCCCGCCCCCGGGAGGGGGTTTAGAACATTCAGCCCGGCACGACGGTGTCCGGATTCTACTACAGGAGTAGACGAACATGGCTCTGGTGGTACAGAAGTACGGCGGTACCTCGGTTGGCGATATCGAAAAGATTCGCAACGTGGCACGCCGGGTCGCCAAGACCTACGACGAGGGGAACGATGTCGTGGTTATTGTCTCGGCCATGGCAGGCGAGACCAACAAGCTGGTCGCACTGGCCAACGAAGTCTGCGAATTCCCCAGCGAGAGGGAATACGATGTCCTAGTCTCGACCGGTGAACAGGTCACAATCGCGCTACTTTCGATGTGTCTGCAGTCGATGGGGTACAAGGCCAAGAGCTACGTAGGGCACCAGATCCCCATCTGGACCGACAGTGCCTACTCCAAGGCCCGCATCGAGGAGATCGAGGACAAGAAGGTTCGCGAAGATCTCAGAAACGGGACCATCGTGGTGGTGGCCGGATTCCAGGGATGTGACCGCGAAGGCAACATCACCACGCTCGGGCGCGGCGGCTCCGACACCTCGGCGGTTGCCGTTGCTGCGGCGATGAAGGCCGACGTCTGTGAAATCTACACGGATGTCGACGGGATCTACAGCACAGACCCGCGCATGGTCCCCGAAGCGACCAAGATGGACAAGATCTCCTACGACGAGATGCTCGAGATGGCATCGCTGGGCTCCAAGGTGCTGCAGATCCGTTCGGTGGAGTTTGCCAAGAAATACGACGTGGTGGTTCACGTCCGTTCCAGTTTCAACGACAATCCAGGGACCCTGGTGATGAAGGAGGATGCCGATATGGAAGCCGTTCTGGTTTCGGGGATTACCTACAATAAGGATGAAGCCAAGATCTCCGTCAACCGCGTGCCTGACAAGCCGGGGATCGCAGCAAAGCTGTTTTCACCTCTTTCCGAGGCGAACATCACGGTCGACATGATCATCCAGAATATTTCCCACGAGGGGTTCACCGATCTCACCTTCACCGTCCCCCGTGCCGATTTCAAGAAGGCGCTCAAGATCGTCG
Source organism: Desulfuromonadaceae bacterium (assembly GCA_003246035.1). The sequence goes on from QKBP01000108.1 coordinate 48,910, forward strand.
AAGCGACGGCCGGCGAGATCGAGGCCGGCGGTGTGAGCGCGGACGAAAATATCGCCAAGGTGTCGATCGTCGGGGTCGGGATGCGTTCCCATTCGGGGGTCGCCAGCAAAATGTTCCAGACCCTCTCCTCGGAAGGGATCAATATCCAGATGATTTCGACCAGCGAGATCAAGGTCTCCTGCGTCGTCGACGAGAAATACACCGAACTCGCCGTGCGTGTGTTGCACCAGGCCTTCGGCCTTGGCGACAAAGACGTCAAGGTCGAATAGCTGCCCGCTCCGACGTAACGCCAACGCCAGTGAAGGGATGAAGTCATGAGTCTGATCAAGCTGTACGATACCACCCTGCGAGACGGTACCCAGGCCGAGGACATCTCGTTTCTCGTTCAGGATAAAATCCGGATTGCCCAGATGCTGGACGATCTCGGAATCCATTACATCGAGGGGGGGTGGCCCGGCTCCAATCCGAAGGACATCGCCTTTTTCAAGGACATCAAGAAGGTCTCCCTGAAACAGGCCAAAATAGCTGCCTTCGGTTCGACCCGGCGTGCCAAGACGACTCCCGACAAGGACAGCAACCTTCAGACCCTCATCGACTCGGCGCCCGATACCGCGACGATTTTCGGCAAAACCTGGGATTTCCATGTCCGTGAGGCGCTGCGTATCAGCCTCGAGGAGAACCTTGAGCTGATCAACGACTCTCTGGCGTATCTCAAGCAGCACATCCCTGAAGTGGTCTACGATGCCGAGCACTTCTTCGACGGTTACAAGGCCAACCCGGAGTACGCTCTCAAGTCGCTGCAGGCGGCCCAGGATGCTGGCGTCGACTGTATCGTGCTGTGCGACACCAACGGTGGCAGCCTGCCGAACGAGGTCGGCCGGATTATCGAGAAGGTCAAAGCGGTGATCAGCACGCCCCTGGGAATTCACACGCACAACGACGGCGAGTGCGCCGTTGCCAATTCGCTGGTGGCGGTCGAGCACGGGATCGTGCACGTGCAGGGGACCATGAACGGTTTCGGTGAGCGCTGCGGCAACGCCAATCTCTGTTCGATTATCCCGGCGATCAAGCTCAAACTCGGCAAGGAGTGTGTCTCGGACGAGCAGATGAAGAGCCTGCGCCAGGTCTCCCGCTACGTCTACGAGCTTGCGAACCTGGTCCCCAACAAGCACCAGGCCTACGTCGGCAACTCGGCTTTTGCCCACAAGGGCGGGGTCCATGTCTCGGCCATCCAGCGTCACCCCGAGACCTATGAGCACATGCGTCCGGAGCTGGTCGGCAACACCACGCGAGTCCTGGTCTCCGATCTCTCGGGGCGCTCGAATATCCTGGCCAAGGCCGAGCAGTTCGATATCAACCTCGACAGTAAGGACCCGGTAACGCTCGAGATTCTCGACAAGATCAAGGACCTCGAGAACAAGGGCTTCCAGTTCGAAGGTGCCGAGGCGTCTTTCGAACTGCTCATGCGCCGGGCTCTCGGCAGCCTCAGGCCCTTCTTCTCGGTGATCGGCTTCCGGGTCATCGACTCCAAGCGTCACGAGTCGGAAATGGCTCTGTCCGAGGCGACCGTGCAGGTCAAGGTCGGCGGACGCATCGAGCATACCGCCGCCGATGGCAACGGCCCTGTGAACGCCCTCGACAATGCTCTGCGTAAGGCCCTGGAGAACTTTTATCCCGAAATTCGCGATATGAAGCTCTTCGACTACAAGGTTCGGGTTCTTCCGGCCGGGAAGGGAACGGCCTCGATGATCCGTGTGCTGGTCGAGTCGGGAGATCGAAGCGGTCGATGGGGAACGGTCGGTGTCAGCGAGAATATCGTCGAGGCGTCCTACCAGGCCCTCGTGGATGCTTTGCAGTACAAGCTGTTCAAGGGGCAGGAAAACAAGGGAGCCGTGTAGTGTCACGTCGTGCCGGACGGATCCCGGTGCTGTTGCTGACCCTGTTGGCGCTTTTTCAGACAAGCCGGTTGCTCTCCCGAGACGGGGGGGCACCGGCTTTTTTTATACGCGCTGCTCCACGCCTGCAGGTGGCCCTGGATGGGTCATGGAGTCGCGAGGGTGTTCATCAATATTTTGACGATTTGGCCCGCGAATGCGTCAATGTCTTGACGGATGCCGAATGTGTGGTGCTCAAGGCGAGAGAAACGAGCCTGATCAGCGGGATGGTGTTGAGCCAGAGCCAGACGGAGAGCGTGCGTTGGATGTCAGCTGGACAGAGAATGGCCCTGCAGATTCCGCTGCACCCTGATCGCATGAACCAGCAGGACTGGCAGGAACTACCCGGAATTGGTCCGCGTCTCGCTGAGGCGATCGAACGAGACCGTCAAAAAAGTGGCGATTTTTTGAGGCTTGAGCGGGTCGGGCGTGTCAAGGGGATCGGCCCCAAGCGGATAGCGGCCTGGGAGAGATATTTTATGGGTCCATAACATACCGAAATTACAAAGAATATAAAATGAGACAGATTGTGTCTCTTTTTCGGAGGACAACTTCAGGAACTTTGGCATGCTTGGTGTATTACTTAAAGCTCGTATCGCATCATTGTACTGCTGATCCCATAACTGGAGGTGTCACGATGAAATGTCCCAAATGCAAAGGCAGAATGTTCGCCGAGAAGTTCTACGATTTCGTCCGTACCTTTGATGCCTGGAAGTGCTGTTCGTGTGGAGAAGTCATCGACCCGACCATCCTGGCCAACCGAGCCCGCCGCGAGAACCTCTATATCGGTTAAGCCGATGAACGTAATAGAAAAGGCCGTGACTGTGTCGCGGCCTTTTTTTATTGATGTGATCGCTATCTACTATCTGTAGAAACTGGCCCTCCGGGCGACAACCCCCTGCGGGGCGAAGCGCTCGCCACATTCGGCCGCCAGTCCCTCCAGGGTATCCGCAATCCGGTTCATCCCCTCTCGCTCTGCCCAGCGGCACAAGCCACCGCGGAACGGTGGGAAGCCGATACCGAAGATCATCCCGGTGTCGATGTCTTCCGGTGAGCTGACCACCTGCTCCTCGAGACAGCGCGCTGCTTCATTGACCATCAGGTAGAGCATGCGCTGCAGTTCCTTTTCGCCAGGGTGATCGTTGCGCTTGAGGTCCAGCAGGGCGTCGATGGCCAGGTTCGGGCTCGGTTTGTGTTGAGCCTCGTAGGTGTAAAACCCTTTCCCCCCTTTTTTTCCAAGCAGGCCCTGCTCACAGGCGCGGCTCATCAGAAGACTCTCCGGAAGGTAGCTGAACGCCGAGCACAGGGTATGCCCGACCTCGGCAGCGACATCGATGCCGACCTCGTCAATCAGCCGGAAGGGGCCCATCGGAAGACCAAAGTCCCTTACCATGCGATCGAGGGTCAGCCAGTCGTAACCTTCCTGGGCAAGCAGGCCGGCCTCGTTGAGGTAGACCATTAAAAGACGGTTAACCAGGAACCCGGGGCGGTCTGCCACGACAATCGGCGTTTTGCCGAGCTTGTCGGCAAAGGCAAAGAGGGTGTCGAGAGTCTCCTTCGAGGTTTGGTCACCGCGAATTACCTCAACCAGCGGCATACGGGAAACAGGGTTGAAGAAATGGAGCCCGCCGACCTGTGCAGGGCGCTCGCCGACCGATTGCAGGCGCGTGACAGAGAGCGCCGAGGTGTTGGTCGCGAAGATCGCTTTCGCGCCGAGATGGGGTTCCAGCTCTTTCAGGACCTGCTGCTTCACTTCGAGCTTTTCGAGCACCGCTTCGATCGTTAGTTCAACACCGACAAACGGCTTGAAATCGCTACAGCCGGTCACCAGGCTCATGGTTTTTTCGACGGCGTCTTCCCCCTTGCCCCGTTTGGCAAACTTTTCGGTAATCCCCTCGCGGATATGCGCCAGGCCCTTGTCGACGGCTTCGGCGTTGAGGTCCTTAAGAACCACAGGGATCCCCTTTTCCGCGATCAGCTGGGCGATGCCGCTCCCCATGACCCCCGCACCGAGGACGGCGGCCTTGGTCGGAAGGGAACCCTCTCCGGAACGGACCTGCTTGCGGTGGCGTTGCGAGAGATGGAAAATGTAAATCAGGTTCTTGCTGACGGGAGTTGTGATCAGTTCGCCCAGGGCCTGCGCCTCGATCTCCAGTCCCCGCTCGAGGCTCATGCTGAAGGTCTGCTTGATTACGTCGAGCGCCTTGAGCGGTGCCGGGTAGTGTCCGCCCGTGGTCTTCAAGGCCTTTTTACGTGCTGCGCTGAAGACGATCTTGCGCCCCAGCACGGTGTTCATCAGGGTGTTCAGGATACCCCCGGAGTGGCTGCGGCGTCGGGCGAGGATCGGACGCGGGTCCACGGCAACTGCCCGGGCCAGATCGAGCGCGGCGTCACGAAGCTTTTCGTTGCTGACGACCTGATCGACAAGACCGATGGCGTAGGCCTTTTTTGCCCGGAGGGTCTTGCCGGACAGGATCATGTCGAGCGCGTCGCGTAGAGGAACGAGCCGCGGAAGCCTCTGGGAGCCGCCGAAGCCGGGAAGGATGCCGAGGCGGGTCTCGGGTAGGGCGATTGCAAGGTTGTCGGCCGCAATGCGGAAATGGCAGGCCAGTGCCAGTTCCGTCCCCCCTCCCATGCAGTGGCCATGCAGTGCGGCAACTACCGGGACGTTGAGCTTTTCGAGTCGGGTAAAGATCTGCTGACCGTTCCGGGCCAATTCGGCACCGACCTCAGGGTCGCTCACCCCCTCGATTTCGCTGATGTCTGCACCTGCAACAAATCCGGAGCTCTTGCTGCTGATCAGCACGACGGCGGTCAGGTCGTTCTGGGTCTCGAGTTGCGCGATGACGCTTTCGAGTTCCTGCATGAAGCTGGAGGTCAGGACGTTGACGCTGGCATTCGGATCGTCGAGGGTGACCACGGCCACGCCTTGAACCCGTTCAAGTGAAAGTGGTTGAGTCATGCGGGATCCTTTCGGGAGGGGGTAGGCTGTCTTCGGAAATCTTAACAGATCGTTGTACGCTTCCAAGCATCATGCGTTCAGACTTCATTGAATATTGGGAAAGCCTGCGACTGGGATTGATCAAATGAAGATTAGCCGTTAACATGCGTAGATTGCATATGATGTACGTCTGAACCGATGCGCGTATCTGCGCTCATCGGCGGGTACCAGCCCATAGACCCTTAGACCCCGAGGACGTTGCCATGACCCAGAAGACACCTGACAACTCCGTGTCTGTCGACGAACTGCGCTGGCATTGTGATCCTGCCCAATTCGAGTTTGCCTCGACATCGGAACTCCCTCCCCTCGAAAGTACCATCGGCCAGGACCGGGCGCTTACCGCCATCGAATTCGGTCTTGGGATGGCCCATGACGGCTTCAACATCTTCATTCTCGGGGAACCGGGGAGCGGCCGGGCCTCGACCATCAAGAAGATTCTCAAGGCGCGCTCCGAAGGGGAGAGTGTCCCCGACGACTGGTGCTACGTGCACGATTTTGAACAGCCGGATCGACCGGTGGCCTTCAGCCTCCCTTCCGGGACCGGGCAGCATCTGCGTGACGATGTCGAGGAGTTGGTCACCCAGCTCGCCGAGGAGGTTCCGAAGCTGTTTGAAAGTAAGGAGTACGAACAGCAGAAAGGGAAGATCACCAGCGACCACCAGGAGCGTAACAAGCAGTACTTTCAGGAACTGGAGTCGGAGGCGGACCGCCAGGGGTTCATTCTCCAGCGGACGGTCAGCGGTCTGGTGCTGGTCCCGGTCCGCGAAGGGCATCCTCTCTCCCAACAGGAGTACGAGGAGCTCTCCGAGGACGAGCGGGAGGAGATCGACCGCAAGGGGAATCGGCTGCACGATAAGCTCAACGACGTGATGCGCGATGTCCGCGAGTCGGAAAAGGACATGCGCAAGGCTATCGAGGAGATGGAGCAGGCGATGCTGCTCTACACTCTCGGTCACCTGTTCGAGGAGCTCGAGGAGAAATACGACCCCTACGAGGCGGTGCTGCGTCATTTCGAAGCCTGCAAGAAGGACATCCTCGGGCGCATCGAGGAGCTTCGCCCCGGCACCCAGCAGGTCGCAATCGGAAACCTGCGCATCGGCGGTCAGCAGGAAATTTCCTTTGAGCGCTACCGGATCAACCTGTTCCTCGACAACGGCAAGGGACAGGGCGCCCCGGTCGTCTACGAGTCGAACCCGACCTACTTCAACCTCTTCGGCCGGGTGGAACATGTCATCCAGATGGGGAATGCCACCACCAACTTCACCATGATCAAGCCCGGAGCCCTGCACAGAGCGAGTGGCGGCTATCTGATCCTCGATTGCCGCGAGGTGCTGATCAATCTGTTCACCTACGAGGCCCTCAAACGCTGTATCCGGCACGGTGAAATCCGTATCGAGGATATTACCGAGCAGTATCGCTTCTTTGCCACGGTCACCCTCAAACCCCAGGCGATCCCGCTTGACTGCAAGATCATCCTTATCGGTACGCCCCAGCTCTACTATCTGCTGTACCGCTACGACCCCGACTTCCGTAAGTTTTTCAAGGTCAAGGCCGATTTCGACCGGATGATGGACAACACCTGGGAGAACATTCAGCAGTACGCGCTCTTCGTCGCCTCGAAGTGCAACGAAGAGGGGCTGCTCCACTTCGACCCGGGGGGAGTCTCCCGGATCGTGGAGTTCTCCACCCGCCTGATCGAGGATAAAAAGCGCCTCTCCTCGCAGTTCCTCGAGATCGCCGACCTGATCCGCGAAGCGGGATATTTCGCCCAGCGTCACGATCGCGAGCTGGTGCGTTCCGAAGATGTCGAGCTCGCCATCGAGGCGCGTATCTACCGCTCCAACAAGGTCGAAGAGCGGATTCAGGAGATGATCGAAGAAGGGACCCTGCTGGTCGACAGTGATGGCGACGTGGTGGGCCAGGTGAATGGACTGACGGTCTACCAGCTAGGGGATTTCAGCTTTGGACGCCCGGCCCGTGTCACGGTCAGGACCTTCCTCGGCAAGGCCGGGGTCATCAACATCGAGCGGGAGGCCAAGCTTTCCGGATCGATTCACGACAAGGGCATCCTGATCCTCACCGGATTCTTCGGCTCCCGCTTTGCCCAGGACCGTCCCTTGTCGTTCGCCGCCTCGGTCTGTTTCGAGCAGTCGTACGGCGGGGTCGATGGCGACAGCGCTTCTTCCACGGAGCTTTACGCCCTGCTCTCGTCCCTGTCCGGGCTGCCGATTCGCCAGGGGGTTGCCGTGACCGGCTCGGTCAACCAGCTCGGCCAGGTGCAGGCGATCGGCGGTGTCAACGAGAAGGTCGAGGGGTTCTATGCGGTCTGCAAGGCCCAGGGGCTGACCCACCGTCAGGGCGTGATCATCCCCCGCGCCAACGTCAAGAATCTGATGCTCAAGGACGAGGTGTGCGCGGCGGTCGAACGTGGCGAGTTTCATGTCTGGGCCATCGAACATGTCGACGAGGGGATCGAGCTGCTCACAGGAGTCCCTGCCGGAGAACGGCAGGCGGACGGCAGCTGGCCACCGGAATCGGTCAACCTTCGGGTCGAGGAGCGCCTGCGGCAGCTGGCCGAGAGCGCGCGGCGTTTCGCCAAGGGGCGGGATAACGGTGACAACAACAGGGAGCCGGTATGAGGGCTCCCACGCGACTGATGCGCAGCCTGATGTTCCTGCTCGTGCTGTTCGCGGCGAGCTCTTCGACCTTGGCGGCCGCTCCCCCGGGTTCGCCGTCCGCTCTCGAGGAGTGGACGCCGTGGGTGCTGCATGGCCAGGAAGAGAAGCTCTGCCCGGAGCTGCACGGCGGCGGAGGAAAGCGCTGCAGCTGGCCCGGACGCCTCGACCTTGAGCTCGACGGTCGCGGGGGTCGCTTCACGCTCTCGGTCGAGATGTTTGCCCCCGGCTGGCTCTCCCTGCCCGGGGATCGGAGTCAATGGCCGCAACAGACCCGGTCCGCCTCGGGGGAGCTGGCGGTACTCGACAGGCAGGGTGTCCCCCAGGTCTATCTCGCGGAAGGGAAGCACCGCCTAGACGGCCGTTTCTTCTGGGAGGGGATGCCCGACTGGCTAAGCGTACCAAACGATCTGGCCCTGATCGACCTCAAACGGAACGGTCGTCAGATCGCGCTCCCCGATCGGGATGAAAGTGGTCGTTTGTGGCTTCGCGAGCGTCTGGTCGAGGACAATGCGGAACAGCAGGAGACCCTCAAGGTTACGGTTTTCAGACGTCTGATCGACGAGGTCCCGTTCCAGGTCGAGACCCGTGTGGAAGTACAGGTGTCCGGCCCGCCGCGCGAGGAGCTGCTGGGTGGGGGACTGCTCTCCGGTGCCATTCCGCTGGAGCTGAGCAGCCAGATCCCGGCCCGCCTGGAGTCGGACGGACGGCTGCGACTCCAGCTTCGTTCCGGAACCTGGTGGCTGACGCTGCACAGTCGCTTCATGCACCCCCCCGAGACCCTCGGCGTGACACTCGGCGAAGGACCGTGGGACTCCAGCGAGATCTGGGTCTTCGACGCCCGCCCGAGCCTGCGCCTGGTTGAATTGAAGGGGGCTCCAGTCGTCGATCCCCAGCAGACGAGGCTTCCTGAGGGGTGGCGGCAATTTCCAGCGTACCAGATGGAGCGGGAGACCCGACTGCAGTTCCAGGAAAAACGTCGTGGAGCGAGCGGACAGCTGACGGACCGACTCACCCTCGAGCGGACGCTTTGGCTCGATTTCGATGGTGACGGCTACACCATTCAGGATCACGTCGGCGGAACCATGGGGGCAAGCTGGAGGCTCGATATGCCCCACCCCGGACAGCTCGGGCGCGTGGCCATCAACGGTGCCGACCAGTTCATCACCCGGGTCGAGGCCGACGGTCCGGCCGGCGTCGAGGTGCGTCGGGGCGAGATCGACCTGACGGCCGACAGTCGCTGGGAGGGGAGCCGCTCTCGCCTCAGTGCGGTCGGGTGGTCCCACGTCTTTCAGGAGGTTGCGGCGACCCTCAACCTCCCACCGGGGTGGCTGCTGGTCGATGTCTCCGGAGCCGATCGTGCTCCCGGGACCTGGCTGAAGCGCTGGACCCTGCTCGACCTGTTCCTGGTGCTGCTGGCCGCGATCGGAGCCTTTCGTCTCTGGGGGTGGCGCTGGGGGAGTGTTGCCCTGCTGGCGATCGGACTCTCCTGGCACGAACCGGGCGCACCGCGCTGGCTCTGGCTGCATCTGCTGGCCGCCGCCGCGCTGCTGAGGGTCCTCCCCAGGGGGAAGGCGCAGCTTTGGGTCGCCTGGTACCGGAGCCTGACGTTCCTGGTGCTCATTGCCGTCGCCGTGGTGTTCATGGTCGCGCAGGTGCGGGTCGGACTTTATCCTCAGCTGGCCCGCCCATGGCAGAGCGTCGAGCCGCTGCCGCGACCGGTCGCCGTGTCGCCGCAGGCCGAACCGGTCGAGAGAGCCGTGGAAGAAGCCCAGCAGGACGTCGTGACGCTCTCTCTGCCGAGCAAGCGAGCCGGAAAGACCGCGTCGTCCCTTGCTCCGGCGGTCCCTGTCGGCGACCCGAACCTGCAGTTGCAGACCGGCCCCGGCCTGCCGCAGTGGCAGTGGCACAGCGTCCGACTGAGTTGGAACGGCCCGGTCGCTCACGAACAGCAGCTGCGCCTGTTGCTGTTCCCACCGTGGTTTTCCCTCGTGCTGAACCTGTTGCGGGTCGTTTTGATCGGGCTTCTCCTGTGGCGGGTCCTCGATCTCGAGGAGCCCCGGGGGGGGTGGCGTGGCTGGCTTCGTCCCGGCAGTACGCTCCTTGCTGCGTTGTTGCTGGGATGCCTGTTGATGCCGACGGCGTCCGCGCGGGCGGAGTACCCGTCCGAGGCGTTGCTCAACCAGCTCCAGCAGCGTCTATTGGAGCCGCCTCCCTGCGGCGAGAACTGTGTCAGTGTCGCCCGGATGCACCTCGAGGCCGATACCCGCCAGCTGGCGTTGCGTTTACTGGTCGAGGCCCAAGCCCCGACGGCGATCCCCTTGCCTGGTCAGGTCGGTCACTGGGAGGCCGCGGAGGTTCTGCTCGATGGCCGTCAGGTCTCGGGGCTGCGTCGTGAAGGAGGGCACAGGCTGTTTCTGGTGATTCCGGAAGGGCGCCACCAGGTCCTGCTCCGCGCTCCGCTGGCGCATCGCAACAGGCTCCTGATCCCCTTGCCGCTCAAGCCGCATCAGGTCAGCTGGGATGTCGACGGCTGGGAACTCCAGGGAGTCGACAACCAGGGGCTCGCGGAAGATCAGCTCCAGTTGCAGCGCAGCGAACCACAGACCGAGGGCGAGTCCCGGAATCTCGAGCCGAGCCAGCTCCCGCCGTTTGTCCGCGTCGAACGGACGCTGCAGGTTGGCCTGAGCTGGCAGGTCGTGACCAACGTGACACGCCTGTCGTCCTTTGAACAGCCGCTCTCCCTTGAGCTCCCCCTGCTCGCCGGGGAATCGCCGATCGAGGACTTGCCGCGCGGCGAAGAGGGGAGGGTGCGTGTGGTCCTCCCCCCGGGGGTGGCATCCCGAAGCTTTATCTCCATCCTCGAGGAGCAGCCTCAAATTACCCTCGCGGCAACGATGGAACATAACCGGGTGGAGGTCTGGCGGCTCGATCTCGCCCCGTTGTGGCATGCCGAATTCGATGGGATCCCGGAAATTTATCCTGAGGATACCCGCCGGCAATATCTCCCCGAATGGCGCCCCTGGCCAGGCGAAAGGTTGATCCTGAAGCTTTCCCGTCCCCAGGGGGTGGCGGGTCAGACCCTGACGATCGATGCCGCGCGACTGCAGCTCTCGCCGGGCGGGCGCGCGACCGACGCCACCCTGACACTCGACGTGCGCAGCAGCCAGGGAGGGCAGCAGCGCCTGGCTCTCCCCGCCGAAGCAGAGCTCCTTGCCGTATCGCTGGATGGCCGAGAACAACCGGTGCGCCGCGAAGGCGAAACCCTCTTCGTGCCGATTCACCCCGGGAGACAGCAGGTCGACGTGACCCTGAGGCTCGCAAGCGGCATGGGTCCCTTGTGGCAGACCCCCGATATCGATCTCGGCGCCCGTTCGGTGAATAACCGCATCGACGTCAAGGTCCCTGGAGACCGCTGGGTGCTGTTTGCCGGCGGTCCGGATATGGGTCCGGCAGTGCTCTTCTGGGGGGTGGTGCTGATCGTGGTCGGGGCCGGGCTGGTGCTGGGTAGGATCCCGTTGACTCCGATTCGCAGCTGGGAGTGGATACTGCTCGGTCTGGGACTCAGCCAGGGGCACGTGGTCATGGCCCTGCTGGTTGCAGGGTGGCTGCTGGCGCTTGGCTGGCGTCGCCGCCTCGATGCCCAAACCCGCGCCGAACTGTTCAACCTTGCGCAGATCGGTCTGGTTCTGCTCACGCTGTTGGCCCTCGGGGCGCTTTGTTGGGCGGTTCAATTCGGGCTGCTCGGTTACCCCGATATGCAGATCTCCGGCAACGGCTCCTCGAGCCAGCTGCTGCGCTGGTACCAGGATGTCGCTCCCGAGGCCTTCCCGCAGGCCTGGGTGGTCTCGCTGCCGATGTTTATCTACCGGCTTTTCATGCTGGCCTGGTCGCTTTGGCTCGCCTTCGCCCTGCTGAAGTGGCTGACCTGGGGGTGGCAGTCTTTCTCCACGGCCGGGCTGTGGCGTCATGCTTTGCGTAAAGGGAAGTTCCGATTCCTTTCCGCGGAAGGCAAGGAAGTTGATCATGAACACCCGCGGGACTAGCCCCGTCGGGCAACGAATGACAGGAATGTGATGAAGCGCTGGCTGTTCTCGGTTTCCTCTCTGATTCTGCTTTTGACCCTGCTGCTTGGTGCCGCAGTTCTCTGCCAGGCTCCGCCGCTGGTCGCAGTCGAGCGACACATGCTGCAGCTGCGCTCCGGCTGGGTGCCGGTCCCGGAGGTGTCCCCGGTGGTCGCGGTGCGTCTCGGCGACGAGGTAGCTTCGCGCGACGCACTCGCCGCACTGGTCGAACGCCTGGCCGACGAGCGCGCGCGGGCCATTCTGCTGTACCTGCCGTTTGCCGAGCCTTCCCCAGCCGATGCGCGTACCCGGTTAGAGGCCATGCGGGACGCCTGGCGACGGGATCCCGGCGCCGGGCACAACGCCTTGTGGCGGCGTATCGATCGCGAGCTGCGCGAGTTCCAAGGCGAGCTCGACGGTGATGCCCGTCTCGCCGAGGCGCTGCGCCTTGCGGGCAACGTGGTGCTGGCAGCCCCGGTGGTAACCGGGAACGAACCTGACGAAACCCTCGTGGAGCTGAAGAAGCTTTCGCTCAAGCTCGATGTCCCCGGCTGGAGCTGGGAGGAGCACCTGCGGCATTTTTCCAACCCGGTCGTGCCCCGCTGGAGACCGGAGGAGATCTCCTCGGTGGCACTCCCCTGGGGGGAGTTGCAACGACAGGCCGCGGCCGTCGGCTTCATCCCCATGGCGAGCGAACCCCTTCCGCCTGGCCTCCTGCTGCTTCCTAGCCAGGAGCGCTACTTCCCGTCGGCGCCCCTGGCCGCGCTGATGGTTGGCGACCGTTCCTCGTTCAGGACCCTCAAGTTTGCCCTGCGTGGCCCCTCCAGCGCACTCCTTGCCGGAAAACGCAGTTACCCGGTGGACCACTGGCTGCGTCTTCTCCCTCTCCCCGAGGCGATGCTGGCGCCGTTGCCGGTGATCAGCATGGACCAGCTGCTCGGCAAGGACCCTTCAGTCCCGGCTCTGGACGGGAAGGTGGTCATCGTCGGACGCTTTACCTCCCCGGGTGAGGCCGATTACGCCGACGCCTACCTGCTCTCCCAGATGTTTGGAGATTTTCAGCTTGCGCGTCCCGGCTGGCTGCCTCTGGTCGAACTCCTGGGGCTTGGCTACTTCGCGTTTTTCCTCTGGCTGGTGGTCCCCCGTCTGCCGCAGCGTACCGCCCTGGTCCTGATGGGGCTGTTTGTCCTGGTCTGGGTGGCGGCTGCAAGCCTGCTGCTGGTCAATTTCGGCTGGTGGCTGCAGCTGACCCCGCCCTTGATCCTGACGATACTCGGTCTGGGCCTGCTCACTCTCGAGCGGGGCCTTCGCCAGCGTCGCGAGTCGTTGGTCGAGCTGAACTGTCGACTCGGTGAGCTGCTCCAGGAGAAAGGACTGCTCGATCGGGCCATGGTTGCCTACCAGGCCTGTCCGCCGGGACACGAGCAAGCCCGCGAGCATCTCTACAGCCTGGGTCTTGATTTCGAGCGCAAACGCCGCTTCGGACAGGCGCTCGCCGTGTACGAACACCTCGTCAAGGGGGGACGCTATAAGGACGTCGCGGAACGGCTAAACCGGCTGCGCGCCCACGATGGCAGCGCTCCGCTCGGCAAGACTTCCCGTGACAGTACCGTGGTGCTCGACAAGGGAGCCGTACACCCGACCCTCGGTCGCTACGAAATTGTCCGCGAGCTGGGGCAGGGGGCCATGGGGACCGTCTATCTCGGGCGCGACCCGAAGATCAATCGCGAGGTGGCGATCAAGACCCTGGCCTATGGAAGCGTTGACGATACCCAGTTGCCGATGATCAAGGAGCGATTCTTCCGTGAGGCGGAGGCTGCCGGGCGGCTCAACCATCCAGGGATCGTGACGATCTTCGACGCCGGCGAGGAGCACGATCTCGCCTATCTGGCCATGGAGTTTCTCAGCGGCGTCGACCTGGTTCGTTACTGCAAGCCCGAGTCGCTCCTATCGCCTGCCGAGGTGTTGCGGGTCGTGGCGGATGTCGCCGAAGCCCTCGCCTATGCCCATGACAACGAGGTCGTTCATCGCGACATCAAGCCGGCCAACATCATGCTGCTGGACGACGGGAGCGTGAAGGTGACCGATTTCGGCATCGCCAGGGTAGTCTCCAATTCCCAGACCCAGACCGGGATGGTGCTCGGCACGCCGAGCTACATGTCGCCGGAACAGGTGGCGGCCAAGAAGGTCGACGGCCGCTCCGATCTGTTCTCTCTCGGCTCGGTCTGCTATGAGCTGCTGTGCGGTGACAAGGCCTTTGTCGGCGACAGCATGGCCTCGTTGATGTACAACATTTCCAACGTCAACTACACTCCGCTCCGCGAGAAGAAGCGTGGACTTCCTAAATGCTGTTACGCCCTGGTCGACAGCCTGCTGGTCAAGGCGGTGTCGCGGCGTCCGAAGGACGCCTCCGAAGTAGCTGCGGTTGCACGTGCGTGCCGCGAGAAAGCGAGGAAATGATGATTTTCGTCGCCGACGGGCGTAGCGATAGCGGCCTGGTCAGAGATCATAACGAAGACAGTTTCCGCATCGATTGTGACGCCGGACTGTTCGTCGTCGCCGACGGTATGGGGGGACACGCTGCCGGTGAGGTGGCCAGCGCCCTGGCGGTAGAGGCCGTATTCGAGAGGCTCACCGGGACGTCGCCCGAAGCGGAGTGCACCGAAGAATACCTGCAGAGCGCGGTTCGCCACGCCAACCGGGTCATTTACTCGAACGCGCTGGAGCACCCTGAGCGCAAAGGGATGGGGACCACGCTCACCTTCATGTGCTGGTACGCCGATGTGTTTCATTTCGGGCACGTCGGGGACAGTCGCGCCTATCGTTTGCGGGACGCTGAGCTGACCCAGCTCACCCGCGATCACACCTGGGTCAACATGCAGGTGCGCGCCGGAGTGATTTCCGCCGAAGAGGCTGCGCATGCGCAGTTGAGGCATGTGCTGGTCAAGGCACTCGGGACCGAGCCTGCGGTCGACGCCGACGTCATCGCGGTCGATGCCCGTCCCAAAGATCGTTTCCTGCTCTGCAGCGACGGTCTCAGCGACATGGTCAACGACGAAGACCTCAGACGTGTGCTTTCCGGGAAAGGGACACCGGGCGAGGTCGCCGAGCGGCTGGTTGAGCTGGCCAACGCCTTCGGGGGGAAAGACAATATCACCGCGGTGGTCATCGACTGCCACGATTCCAGATGGACGTCGAAACTCAAATCGGCCGTCGATAAGATTCGGAGGTAATTCATGCTGCGCATCCTGCTCAAGTTCAACGACAGCGTTCTCAAGGTTATCGAGAGCGACAAGGCCGAAATCACCATCGGTCGGAACATCAAGAACGACATCCAGATCGACAACCTGGCGGTCTCCAACTTCCACGCCAGGATCGAACATCAGCTCGGGCATTACTTTATCGAGGACCTCAAGAGCACCAACGGGACCTATATCAACGACAAGAAGATCACCAAATGGGGGATCCAGGACGGGGACATCGCTTCCATCGGCAAGCACAGCCTGGTCTTCATGCTCGAGGGGGCCTTGAGCACCGGGGGGGAGATCCGCGAACTCGACATGGACAGGACCATGGTGCTCGACACCGAGAAACAGCGCGAACTGGTCGAAAAGGCCGAGCTTGCTGCAGCCGGTCCCCCAGCGCGTCTGAGGGTCGAGGAGGGGAAGGCCAGTCAGGACGAGTTCCTGTTGACCGCCCGGCTCACAGAGATCGGCAAGGGGGAATCGGCGCAGGTCCGGCTGGAAGGGCTGTTTGCTCCTCGGAGCGTCGCCTACATCACTCGGGATCCCAAGGGCTACATGCTGGTCCCCGGAGAGAACGGCGAGAAGTTGAGACTCAACGGGGCCAGGGTCGACAAGGGGGTGCTGCTCAAGCACAACGACGTCATCTTGGCCGGAAAGACCAGCTTACGTTTTCTGCAGCGCTGAACGCTCGACGTCTCCGAACACAGGGAGAGAGCCATGCAGGGAACGATTCGCGGTGCGTGCTTGTGCGGTGAGGTGACCTTCGAGGTCGCCGGGGAGGCGGTCAATGTCGCCAACTGCCACTGTACCAGGTGTCGCCGAAGCACGGGAGCGGCCTTCAATACCGTCGTGCTGTTTCGAGAGGGAGACTTTCGGGTCGTGGCGGGGGCCGAGCAGCTGCGCACCTATGCCCTCTCGGAGCGGGCCAGCAAACATTTCTGCCCGCAGTGCGGCACGGAGATATATCATCGCAATCGTCAGCTCCCCGGGATGGTGATCGTCCCCCTCGGCGCCTGCGATGAACCGGCCCGTTTTGTCCCGTCGCTGAATGTGTACTGCGAGAGCATGCTCCCTTGGGTCGGAGTGATCTCCGCGATGACGAGCTTTTCCCGTGGGGTCAAGGGGTGAACCTAGGGTGTTGCGGGGGACGCTGATGATGCGTCTGCTGGGATGGGCGACCGTGCTGGCCAGTTTCCGGGGACGTTTGGCTTCGCGGCGTATGTGGCCCTGCCCGGGGAGCTAGCGGGGGGAGGGGGCATCCGGGTCCCTGCCGGTGAAAGCCTGGTCGTCGACACCAGCGGTCTCGAATAGCCCGGCCAACTGCCGACGCTGATCGTGCTGCCGCGGTTCTGCGCTTACTACGCGACCCCGTACCGTGCCGAAAAACCCGCTACACGCTCAACCTGGATACGCTTACCCCCCGGGAAGCTCCACCAATTGCAGGGCTTTCCGCGGGAGATGCGGCTTACCTGATGATCGGCCGCGAGACGGCCGAAGGTGGACTGGCCACGGGGATGTCTCTGTCCGATCGGGTCTGGACTCTCGAAGTTGTCGAAGGGGGATGAGATGACGCAAGGCCCGCTGGTCTGGAAGGATGTTCTGCAGGTCGCAACGACCCTGTTTCTGATCATGGACCCTCTCGGCAACGCCCCGGTCTTCAACGCGCTGCTGCGAGAGTACCCGCCGCATCAGCGGGCTCGCATCATCGCCCGCGAACTCCTGATCGCCCTGGCCATTCTTGCAACGTTCCTGTTCGCAGGTTCGACCATCCTGGCGTTTTTAGGATTGACCCAGCCCTCCCTGAATATCGCCGGTGGGGTGCTGCTGTTCCTGATCTCGTTGCGGATGATTTTTCCCGGAGCGCAGGCCGGGGAGAACGAGCAGATCGAAGACCCGTTCATCGTCCCACTGGCCATGCCGCTGGTCGCCGGGCCGTCGGCGCTTGCGGTCCTGATACTGATGGGGTCATCCCAGCCCGAAAGGATGGGGGAGTGGGGAGTCGCTCTGGTGCTCGCCTGGCTGGTGGTGACGGTGATCCTCGTCCTGTCCCCGTACCTGATGCGCCTGCTCGGTGCACGGGGAATGCGTGCCTTGGCGCGCTTGATGGGGATGCTGCTGGTGCTGCTCTCGATCCAGATGCTGCTCAACGGCATCAGCCAGTACGTGACACAGCTCTTGAGCTGATGTTTCTTCTCGAGATCAGCCTTTTCCCTCTTCGTCCCTCGTCGCCAGCCAGTTCTCGGCGTCCCGGATCAGCTCGTCACACAGTCCCAGAACATCCTTGATGTCGTCGGCGTCGAGTTGGTCCCAGTGCAGCCCGGCGGTCACGGCGACGGCTCCCTTGGAGACGATCGCCAGGCGTAGTGCCGCATCGCGGGCCAGCTCGTCCTCCTTGTGTCCCGAAAGGCAGATCACGGAGGAGGAGGCGGTTGTCCGCACTGGGTCGGTGCGGCTGACCCGGGGTTCGGCGACGGCGACGGCGCCGACGTGAGGGCGGTCTCCGCCCCAGAGGACAACTTGCAGGTCGTCGCCTAGAGGCTGAATGCTGAGGGTGGCTTGGAATGGTCCGCGCTGGCGGCTGAAGGTTTTGTGCATGGTGTCCCTGCCTGGATGAGAGTTGCCTTATTTTAGGGGAGGGGCGGAGTCAGGTCCAGAGGAGAAGCAAAAAAAAGGCGGGAGCAGGGCTCCCGCCTTTTTGGGTGGTGGTCATGTCTAAGCCGGTCCACGAACGGTCAGCACAGGGATTTCAGAGCGGCGGACCACTCGTTCCGCGGTGCTGCCGACGATCACGTGCTCGAAGCTCGACTGTCCGTGGGTTCCCATGACAATCAGCTCGACAGAGTGGTCACGGGCGGTCTCGAGAATCACCCTGTGGGGGGCGCCGATACGTGCATGCGTGGTGGCGGACAGTCCGGATGCCCGCTCTTTGCAGAAGCGTTCGAGTTCCTTGACCGTCTGTACTTCGACTTCCCGCTGCAGAGTCTGAAACGCTTCGGCGGGAATCATGACCCGTTGGCGCTCGTCGAGTTCGCTGATGACGTGAAGGATGTGAAGATGTGCCTTGCTCAGCGTGGCGAGCGTCACAGCGTAGTCGGCCGCCCCGTCGGAGCGCTCGGTCAGATCGAGTGCCAGCAGGATGTTCTTGATCTGCTTCATCGCCCCCCCCCGTGTCAGGCCGTTGCTGGCTCAAGCTTGGCCTGGTCCTTCTTGTTCTTGGCCTTCTGCAGCGCCCAAACGGCCCCGACCAACGCCAGGCCGATCACGTCGGTGATCACGGTCGGCCAGTACAGGAAGATGGTCGCCGCAGCAAGAAGGACCCACTCGGAAAGGCTGGTGCGCCGGATCCAGTAGAACATCGTCAGCGCCGAGAAGGCGATGGTGCCGAGGAAGGCCGAGACGAAGGAGGAGATGACCTTGGTCGGCGTGGCCATCATCTCGGCCTCGATCATGATCTCCCCGGAGTTGATCAGCCCGCCCTGGAAGGCCTTGATGCTGACTACGTCACCTTCCTTCTTGGCCTTGATCTCCTTGATCTCATCTCCCACCATGATGGTGGCGACGACGTCCCCGACCTTGACCTCGTCGGCTTCCTCGACGTTGATCTTCATCACCGTGGCGAAGGGGATCTCCTCGCCGAGGTCGGGAGCGCGGATGTAGACCGGCTTGGCCTCGAACAGGATCGAGGGGGTGAAGGCGAACAGGATCGGCATGACATAGAGCAACTTGGCGAACTTGAAACTCGTCCAGCCGGTCTTCCATGGGTCAGCTCCGGCGATCGCAGCGCCCGCGTAGGCCGCCACGCAGACCGGTGGGGTGATGTTCGAGTCCTGGCTGAACCAGTAGACGATCATGTGGGCGGCGAGAATCGGCACCCCCATGTCGTAAAGCGGCGGCACCGCCAGCACCGCGGTGATCAGGTAGGCTGCGGTGACCGGCACGCCCATGCCGAGGACCAATGACGCCAGGCCGACCAGCAGCAGGGCGATCATGAGGTTGCCGTTGGCCAGCGAGATGATGATGTCGGAAAATTTCAGCCCGATCCCGGTCAGCGAGATGGTGCCGACGATAATCCCGATGACCCCGAGGGTCGCGCCGATGATCAGGGTGTTCTTGGCCCCGGTCTGAATGGCATCCCAGATCTCTGCAAGTCCCATGCGGGTCTCCTTGCGCACCCAGCTGACCGCGATGCACGACAGGGTAGCCCAGAAAGCCGCGAAGCCGGGAGATTTGCCGAGGATCATCAGGATGGTGATGATGACCAGCGGCAGAGAGAAGTACCATTCCTTCTTCAGCACCTTCTTCCAGTGGGGGAATTGCTCGTCGGTGATCCCCGCGAGTCCCTGCTTCTTGGCCTCGAAATGGATCATGCAGAAGACCGAGAAGAAGTAGAGCAGGGCCGGGAAGACCGCGATCATCATGATGTAGGCGTAGGAGGTTTCGGTCAGTTCGGCCATCAGGAAGCCGCCGGCCCCCATGACGGGGGGGAGGAACATGCCGCCGATCGAGGCCGAGGGCTCGATTGCCCCGGCGACGTGGGGTTTGAAACCGGCTCGCTTCATCAGCGGGATGGTGAAGGCACCGGTCGAGACGGTGTTGGCGATGGCGCTCCCCGAGACCGAGCCGAACAGGGCCGAGGCGATCACCGCCACCTTGGCCGGGCCTCCGGTGCTGTGTCCGGCGATCGCCAGTGGGAGGTCGATAAAGAACTTGCCGGCTCCCGACTTGTGCAGGAAGGCGCCGAAGAAGATGAACAGGATCACGTAGGTCGCGAGCACATTGGCCATGACCCCGAAGACCCCGTTGGTGGTCAGGTAGAGGGCGGTGCTGAGACGTTCGATCCCGAAGCCGCGGTGCGCGATGATGTCCGGGAAATATGGACCGAGGTAACCGTACAGGAACATGCCGATGCCGATGATGGTCATCGACCAGCCGAGCACGCGTCGACAAACCTCGAGGGAGAGGATGATGCCGATCACGCTGACCATGGCGTCGAGGTTGGTCTCGGCACCGGCGCGGTAGTTCAGGACCTCGAATTCGTGGATCCAGTAGTAAACCACGGCCGCCGAGGTGAGGGCGAAGATCAGGTCGGAAAGGGAGGGGTTGTTCGGCCAACGCGCGCTCATCCAGCGGTCGGCGAAGAAGACCCCGGCGCCGATGACGAGAGAGGCAACCGTCAGCCCCGTAAGCAGGGCGCCGCTCCCTCCCAGCAGGGCGGCGTGAAAGGCATCGATTGAGTCGTAGAATCCGATCGCCGCCACAGCTCCAGAGACGAAGAAGCCGGCAATGATCGACAACGGAATGTGGATGCGCGGCCTACCGACAGGGTAGAGCAGGAACACCAGGACATAGGTGACGAAGACGTAGACGCCACGATGGTACTGGGTGGCGACCGCGGCAAGCCCCGCGGTGTAGAAGTAGAAGAGCACCATGGCGCCGCCGAGTGCAGCCACGAGCCACTTGATCAAGCCGGTCGGAGAACGGTACGACTTGGAGTCTTTCTCCATCAGCTTTTTCAGTTTATCCTGCTCTTCGGGGGAGAGGTCCTGTAATTCTTCCTGGAGTTCTTCTGCCATAGCTGGATACCTGTCTAAAGGGTGTGAGTTTGCGCCAGCGGCGTGCTCCGCCGGTCGCCATCGTCAAGAAGCGGGGCCTCGCGGCCCCGCTTCCGGTTCAGACGCTGGAAACGTTTATTGCCCCATCTGGGGCTGGGTCAGAGCAAGGCCCTTCTCCTTCCAGAATTTGGCGGCACCGGGGTGAACCGGGGTGACGATTCCGGTCAGACCGCCGGCCACCGACATCGCCTTGGCGGTGCTCTTGACCTTGACCATGTAGGCGAGACCCTCGTCGGTGAAGATGTTGCTTACGGCCGCGTAGACGTGCTCCGGCTTGACGTGCTTTCCGGCAACCCAGAGGGCCGAATCCTGGAAGGTCTTGACCTCGTAGTCCACGCCGCTGTAGGTCCCGGCCGGAATGGTGACCGGGGCGTAGAAGGGGTACTGCGCGAAGGCACCGCCCTTTTCGCCGGCCTCGTACGTGCTGAGGATCTTGATCTTGTTGCTGGCCGCAGCCTGGATGACCGAGCTGTTAGGGAAGCCGGCGAAGACCCACATGGCGTCGATCAGGCCGTCACCGATCGCGGAAGCGGCCTTGCTGTAGCCGATGAATTCGACCTTCATCTTGGCCCACAGGCCGAGGGCCTCGAAATAACGCTGCGCGGCTGCCGCGGCACCCGAGCCGGCGCCTCCGACCGCAATGCGCTTGCCGGCGAGATCGGCGACCGTGTTGATGCCGCTCCCTTCGAGGACGATCAGGTGGGCAGGAGCACCGTAAAGGTACGCCACGGCGTCAACGTTGGGGTACTTGTTGGTGTCGTTGGTGAGTCGGCCGTTGAGGGCCAGGTAGGTGTCGCCCGAGTAGGCGATGCCAAAGTCGATTTCACCCGAATTCACGCGACGTACGTTCTCCACCGAGCCGGCCGAAGCCATGTTGGAGATCTCGACGTTGGGCAGCATCTTGGAGAGGCGGGAGGAGATGCCGTTGGAGAAGTACTGGAAGGTGCCACCTTCCGGGCCGCCGCCGAAGCCGAGACGATCCTTGGCCAGGGCGGGAGATGCCGCCAGGGTCATGAGGGCTGCGAGCAGCAGTGCCATGAGAGCGTTCATCCGTTTCATGTTGTTTGCCTCCTTTGGGGTAGGTTGCTGTACTGTGATCGATAGGTTCAGAACGGTGTTTTGTGTCGTTACGCACTGCACAAAGAGCAATGCCAGTGCCAAAAGTCATCAGACATGTTGGCAACATCGAAAGAATAGCATAGAATCTGAGCTCCGCTAGAAATGCCGCCGTGCCCCAAAGGCCTTAAACGAGCTCGCGATGTGGCCGCAGTCCGCCACAAGTGGCCAATATTGGCCAACGCCTTTCGGGGTGGCCAGCGTAGGTAGAACCGGGTTTGTCTTTTTGCGGGAAGTCTCGCCTTGACAGGTCTGGGGCGGTGCGATTATCAAGGGCATCCCATTCAGGTTGTTCGCGTAGGGGGAGGATGGTTGCAGGAATGAATGAAATGACGCGTCTGGCACCGGCCAAGATCAATCTGTGTCTCCATGTGCTGGGGAGGCGCGAAGACGGTTACCACGAGCTGGAGATGCTCATGGTGCCCCTCGATTTCGGTGATACGGTGACCCTCTGCCTGCGCGCGAATCCAGGCGTCGATCTCCGCTGTGACGGCCTGGAGCTTGCTCCGGGCGAGGAGAACATCGCGTCCCGGGCTGCCCGCCGCATGCTCGAGTTCTCCGGCTGCGGACGCGGAGTGGATATCCTGATCGACAAGCGTATCCCGGTCGCTGCGGGTCTGGGTGGGGGGTCTTCCGATGCCGCTGCGGTGCTGACCGGGCTCAACCATTTGCTCGATCTCGGGTTGTCTGAGGTGGAACTGATGCGTGAAGGGGTTGCGCTCGGTGCGGACGTTCCGTTTTTCATCCGCGGGGTTCCTGCCTGGGCCACGGGGATCGGTGAAGGGTTGGAATCGGTCGAGAATCTCCCTTCCGCCTGGTATGTTTTGGTCAACCCCGGATTTGCCGTTTCGACCGCCTGGGTGTACGGAAATTTGGGGTTGACAACCCTCGGCCCGGCATCTAAAATGCCGAGGTTTTCGGGCCAGATAGGTGAAATAGTCGCGCTGCTGCACAACGATCTCGAGAGTGTGACCGCGACCCGCTACCCGGAGATCGACGCACTCAAGTCCGAACTTCTGGCTCTGGGTGCGCGCGGAGCACTGATGTCCGGCAGCGGTCCGACGGTGTTCGGGGTCTTTGCCGACGAGCCCGCTGCTCGTGAGGCAGCCGACCGGATTCAGGCTCGCGCCGGCCAGAGGGTCTTCGTGGCCCGCCAGTCGGGAGGTCCGAAAACCAGCTAAGGTGCAAATTTTGGGGCGTCGCCAAGCGGTAAGGCATCGGATTTTGATTCCGACATACCCAGGTTCGAATCCTGGCGCCCCAGCCACTATATTCACAGGTTCCGGCTCGCCCTGAAAGAGGCCGGGGCCTTCACCTCTAATAGATGACATCCGCAGCCTCGACACTCCTGGATAGGTCATGGGTTTCCATGGCCTACAGGTTTTTGAGGGACATGCGTGGGGAGGAGCGGTGGACAAGCTCAAGATTTTTGCCGGCAACTCCAATCAGGTTCTGGCGCGGGAGATCTGTAGCAACCTGGCGCTGCCACTTGGGAAGGCCAACGTTAAGACCTTTTCCGACGGTGAGGTGATGGTCGAGGTCGGGGAGAACGTCCGTGGCCGGGATGTTTTCATTATCCAGTCGACCAGCGCGCCGGCCAATCACAATCTGATGGAACTGCTGGTCATGACCGACGCACTCAAGCGGGCTTCGGCAGCGAGTATTACCGCCGTGGTCCCCTACTTCGGTTATGCTCGCCAGGACCGCAAGGTGGCACCGCGTACGCCGATCACCAGTAAGCTGGTCGCCGACCTGATGTCGACGGCCGGGATCGATCGCCTCCTGACGATCGACCTCCACGCAGGGCAGATCCAGGGGTTTTTCGATATCCCGGTGGATCACCTGTTCGCAGCCCCCGTGCTGCTCGATGACATCTACAAGCGGCTTCCCGGGGATGTGGTCGTGGTCTCGCCCGACGCCGGCGGCACCGAGCGCGCCCGAGCCTTTGCCAAGCGCCTCGAAGCCGGGTTGGCGATCATCGATAAGCGTCGTACTGCCGCGAATGTCTCCGAGGTCATGCACATCATCGGTGATGTGGCCGGTAAGCGCTGCATCATTGTCGACGACATGATCGATACCGCCGGGACCCTCTGCAATGCTGCCAAGGCCCTGGTGGAGCAAGGCGCCAGCGAGGTCTTCGCCTATGCCACGCACCCCGTCCTGTCGGGGCCGGCGCTCGATCGCATCACCGAGAGTGCCCTCAAGGAAGTGGTGGTGACCAACACCATCGCGACCGGCGACAAGGAAAAGATTTGTCCCAAGCTGCGCAGCCTTTCGGTCGGGGAGCTGCTCGGCGAGGCGATTCGCAGGATCTACAGCGACGAATCGGTCAGTTCGCTGTTTGTTTGAAGTTTCACGCACGCAAGTTAACGCATCGTACGTTTCCGGGAGGATAAATAGATGGCAAAGAGTGTATTGAATGTGACGCTGCGCGAAGACGCCGGCAAAGGTGTTGCGCGCTCGCTGCGCCGCGAGGGGAAGATCCCCGGCGTGGTGTACGGCAAGGACATGGAACCCTGCAAGGTCGTGGTCGAGCCCAAGGCTCTCTGGACCGCGCTCGACACCGAGGCGGGTCTGAACACCCTGATCACCCTCAAGGGTAAGGGTCCCTTCGACGGCAAGGTCGTGGTGCTCAAGGAGCTTGAACTCGACCCGATCCGGCGCGACCCGATGCACGCCGATTTCCATGCGATCGACCTGAAGCAGAAGGGTTCCTTCATGGTGCCGGTGGTGCCGGTCGGCAAATCGGAAGGGGAGAAGATCGGCGGCTCGCTGCAGGTGATTCGTCACGAGCTCGAGGTGGTCTGTCTGCCGAGCGACCTGCCGACGTCCATCGAGATCAACGTCGAGGCCCTCATGATCGGTGACGTGGTTCACGTCGAGGATATCGCGGTCCCCAAAGGGTGCGAAATTCCTCACGATGTCAACTTCACCGTGATCACCGTCACCGGACGCAAGGCCGAGGCGGCCGAGGGCGAAGAGGGCGCCGAGGGCGAAGAGGGCGCTGTCGAGAGCGGCGCGGAAGAATAATCGGTACGCTTGTGAAGCTGATCGCGGGCTTGGGGAATCCCGGCAGCCGCTATGCTGCGACCCGGCATAACATCGGCTTCATGGTCGCCGAGCATCTCGCCCAGCGACACGGGCTCTCGCTCAAGAAGAAGGGCTATTCAGGCCTTTACGGGATTGGCCGCATCGCCGGTTGCGAAGCGGCCATTCTCTTGCCCCAGACCTTTATGAACCGCAGCGGTTCCAGTGTTCAGGGGGCGATGGCCGGTCTCAAGGTGGCTTTTGACGACCTGATCGTCATCCACGACGAGATCGATCTCCCCTTCGGCACGCTGCGCCTCAAGAGCGGTGGCGGGCACGGCGGGCATAACGGCCTGCGCAGCATCGGCCAGTCCCTCGGCCAGTCCGGCTACCTGCGGGTACGGGTCGGGGTCGGACGCCCTGAGTACGGTGAGGTTAGCGACTACGTGCTCGCCCCCTTCGGGTCCGAGGATCGTCGCTACCTCGACAAGGTCGTCAAGGCGGCCAGCGAGGCGGTTGAGATTTTGCTCGCCCAGGGAATCGAGAGCGCCATGAACGCCTACAATAATCGCGACCTGCGGGAAATCTGATTCCCGCAGGCGCACACTATTCGTTCGCTATCAAATATCGAAGAAGAGAGGAAGAACAAAAATGGAACTGCAGATGTACGCTCCCATTCTGGGGGTAATCGGGTTCGTTATCGCGATTATCCTGTACAACGTTGTCAAGGCGCAGCCGGTCGGTAACGAGAAGATGCACGAAATCTCGGACGCTATTCACGCCGGTGCCATGGCGTTTCTTGGCCGTGAATATCGCGTGCTGGCGATCTTTGTCGTCGTCGTTTTCGGACTGATCTCCATGGCCAAGGGTATGGGCTTTAACACCGCATTTGCTTTCCTCGGCGGTGCGGTCTGCTCGATGACCTGTGGTTTTATCGGCATGAAAGCCGCAACCCGTGCCAATGTCCGGACCGCCGAAGCGGCCCGTGCCAGCGGTCAGGCCAAGGCGTTGGAAGTGTCGTTCAACGGCGGCGCTGTTATGGGCCTGTCGGTTGCCTCGCTCGGCCTGGTCGGTGTCGGCGTTGCCTATATCTTCTTCGGCGGCGACCCGGTGACCGCCAAGTACATCAACGGTTTTGCGATGGGGGCATCGTCGATCGCTCTGTTCGCCCGCGTTGGCGGCGGTATCTACACCAAGGCGGCGGACGTCGGTGCGGACCTGGTCGGCAAAGTCGAAGCCGGTATCCCGGAAGACGACCCCCGGAACCCGGGTGTCATCGCCGACAACGTCGGCGACTGCGTCGGTGATACGGCCGGTATGGGTGCCGATATTTTCGAATCGTATGTCGGTTCGGTGATTGCGACCATCGCCATTGCTGCTGCTGCCAACTCCGATCTGCTCGTCAAACTCGGTGGCGGTGAGGCGGTTCAGGCCAATGCGATGATCCTGCCGCTGGTGCTGGCGATGGTCGGTCTGGTCTTCTCCTTCCTCGGCATCGGTTCGATGAAGATCCTCAAGTCGATGGATCCGGCCAAGGCGCTGCATTACACCACCTTCGTCGCCGCCGGTGGCTTCCTGATTGCCGCCTTCTTCGTTATCAAGTCGATGGCGCTTTCGACTGGCGTCTTCTGGGCGATTCTCGCCGGCACCCTCGCCGGTATCGCTATCGGCCAGATCACCGAATACTACACCGCGCACGCTCCGGTGCTGCGTATCGCCGAGGCGAGCAAAACCGGCCCGGCGACCAACATCATCCATGGCCTGGCGGTTGGTCTTGAGTCCTGCGCCCTGCCGATCCTGATCATCTGCATTTCGATCTTTGTGGCTAACAACTTTGCCGGGCTTTACGGTATCGGCATCGCTGCGGTCGGCATGCTCGCCACCGTTGGTGTCACCATGACTGTCGACGCGTACGGCCCGGTGGCCGACAACGCTGGCGGTATCTCGGAGATGGCCGGCCTTGGCGAGGACGTACGCAAGATCACCGATGGCCTCGACGCCATCGGCAACACCACCGCCGCGATCGGCAAGGGCTTCGCCATCGGTTCGGCAGCCCTGACCGCACTGGCGCTGTTCTCGGCTTACGCCACCACCGTCGGACTCGAGTCGATCAACCTGATCAACCCGAGCACGGTTATCGGCCTGCTGATCGGCGGTGCGCTGCCGTTCTTCATCGGTGCCCTGACCATGACCTCGGTCGGTCGTGCCGCCGGTAAGATGGTCGAGGAGATCCGTCGCCAGTTCCGTGAAATTCCCGGTCTGCTCGAAGGGAAGCCAGGGGTCAAGCCTGAGCCCGAGAAGTGCGTCGATATCTCGGCGGCCGCCGCGCTGCGCGAGATGGTGCTGCCGGGTGTGGTCGCGGTCATTGCCCCGGTCGCAGTCGGCTTCATCCTCGGCCCTGAGGCGCTCGGCGGCATGCTCGCCGGAGCCACTCTCGCTGGTGTGCTGTTGGCTCTGATGATGTCCAACGGCGGCGGTGCGTGGGACAACGCCAAGAAGTACATCGAGCAGGGTAAGGTCGACGGCGAGAAGAAGGGGGGCGAAGCCCACTCGGCCGCCGTTATCGGCGACACCGTCGGCGACCCGTTCAAGGACACCAGCGGCCCGGCGATGAACATCCTGATCAAGTTGATGAGCGTCGTTTCTCTGGTTATTGCCCCGCTGCTGGTCGGCTAAGCGCGACAAAGCAGTACAGCTAGTAAGTCACACCGGTAGCCGGAGCGTCATGCTTCCGGCTACCGCTTTTTCCGCAAGTGAAGGACAAATTCTCATGGCCCTGCAGTGTGGCATCGTCGGTTTGCCGAATGTTGGCAAGTCGACCATCTTCAACGCCCTGACCAATGCCGGGGCGGAATCGGCCAACTACCCTTTTTGTACGATTGATCCGAACGTCGGTGTGGTAGCGGTCCCGGATGCGCGCCTTGAGGCGCTCTCGAAGATCGTCAAGCCCCAGCAGGTGCTGCCGACCACCATGGAGTTTGTCGACATCGCCGGACTGGTCCGTGGTGCCAGCAAGGGTGAAGGTCTCGGGAACCAGTTCCTCGGCCACATCCGTCAGGTCGACGCGGTGGCGCACATCGTACGCTGCTTCGAGGACGAGAACGTCGTGCACGTGCAGGGGAAGGTCGATCCCCTCGACGATATCGAAACCATCGATACGGAGTTGCAGTTAGCCGACCTCGAGTCAGTCGAGAAGCGCATCGCGCGGATCGACAAGCAGGCCCGCAGCGGCGACAAGGAGATGCAG
This sequence comes from Desulfuromonadaceae bacterium, assembly GCA_003246035.1. Next base: position 76,831 of record QKBP01000108.1, read on the forward strand.
GCGCTGCTCGAGGTGCTGCAGAAGGTGCGTGCCGTGCTCGGCGACGGGCGCCCGGTGCGTTCGCTCGAACTGGGTAAGGAGGAGGCTCCGCGGCTTCGCGACCTGCACCTGATCACCGCCAAGCCGGTCCTCTACGTGGCGAACGTTGCCGAAGACGACCTCAACGGCAGCCACCCGTATGTGCAGAAGGTTCGTGAGCGGGCCGCTGCCGACGGGGCCGGGCTGCTGGTGATCTGCGGTAAGATTGAGGCCGAGATCGCTGAGCTTGCCGCCGAGGAGAAGGCCGAGTTCCTGGCCGAGCTCGGACTGGCCGAGTCGGGGCTCGATCGACTGATTCACGCGGCCTACCGCCTGCTCGGCCTCTATACGTATTTTACCGCTGGGGTCAAGGAGGTCCGGGCCTGGACGGTCAGGGCCGGCAGCAAGGCTCCTGCTGCCGCCGGGGTGATCCACACCGATTTTGAAAAGGGCTTCATCCGCGCCGAGGTGATCGCCTATGACGACTTCATCGCCTGTAACGGCGAGAGCGGCGCCAAGGAGAAAGGGCTGCTGCGCCTCGAAGGGAAAGAGTACGTCGTGCAGGACGGCGATGTCATGCACTTCCGCTTCAATGTCTAGGCGACGACAGATTGCCGTTGTGTTGCTCTTTTATCTGTGCTAGAAACAATCTTTTGCTGGCGGAAGAGGTCCGCCTGCTCCTTGCTCCGGGTCGGTCCGGGGCTCAACAACCCATGAGGAGGTTTATCTATGCGTGGTTATGAGACGATGTGTATCGTCCATCCGGAGATCGTCGGTGATGCCTACACCGCGATCCTGGAAAAGTTCAAGGGGATCCTTGCCGACCAGAAGGCGACCCTGCTGAAGGTTGACGAATGGGGCGAGCGCAAGCTGGCCTATCCGATCCGCAAGCAGGAACGTGGCACGTACGTGCTCTTCTTCTTCGAGGCGGAAACCGATGCGCTCAACGAATTCGAGCGCCGTCTGCGTCTGGACGAGTCGATCATGCGCTTCCAGACGGTCCGTTACGAGCCGGGCGACGAGCCCGCGGTGGAAGAGTCGCAGGTGGTTGAGGAGCCGGCCGCTGAGGCCGGTGCCGAAGAGACCGCCGAGCAGGACGCGTAACCTTTTGGTATTCGGAGGAATATAGTCATGGCTTTTGAACGCAAGAAACGTACTGGTCCCCCCCGTCGCCGCTTCGGCCGCCGCAAGGTATGCCGCTTCTGCGCCGACAAGAAGCTGCGGATCGATTACAAGCAGACCGACACCCTGTCGATCTTCCTCTCCGAACGGGGCAAGATCGTGCCGCGCCGTATCTCGGGGAACTGTGCCGAGCACCAGCGCAAAGTGACCGAAGCGATCAAGCGCGCCCGCAACATCGCCCTGCTCCCCTTTACTGCAGGACAAGGGTTCGAGGGCTAATCGGGAGACGGCATGCCGAGAAGCCTGCTGCATGTGCTGGCCTCAGCCCTGGCGACGGCGCTTCTCATCACCGCCACCAGTTTCGCGGGGCCGCTGGCTCCCTTGCTGCTGCTCGCAGCGCCCCTCCCGGTCGCCTATGTCGGGCTGGCTAATGGCCTGATTGCCGGGCTGATGGGGGTCGTTCTGGCGGCGGTGCTGATCGCGGTTGACAACTGGCCGAGTGCACTTCAGTACCTGCTGGTCTTCGCCCCCGGCTCGCTGCTCGTCCCTTTGCTGCTCAAGCGCGGCTTTTCCTGGGACAGGGCTGCGGGGTGGGGGACGGTCGCGACCCTGGCCGTAATGCTGCCGGCGGGAGCTGTCCTGGCAACCGGCTCGGGCGAGACCCTGAACGGCCTTGTCCGACAACTGATCTCAGCCGAAGTGGCAGCGGCCGAGCAGCTCTACTCCGGCATGAATCTCCCCCCCGAACAGCTCGTTGAGCTGCAGAGGGTCGGGACCATGCTGGTCGAATGGGTGCCGCGTCTCTACCCGGCGCTTCTGACGGTGACGCTGGGCGGAGTGATGCTGGTCATGGTTCTGGCCTTGCGTCGCCTGGCACTCGGGCGCTTCGCCATCCAAGGCCCAAGCTTCCAGGGATGGAAGCTCCCTGAGCCGATGGTCTGGGGGATGATTGCCGCCGGCTTCGCGCTGGTGGTTCCGCTGGAGCCGCTGCGTACGGTGGCTTTGAATGTCCTGATTGTCCTGCTGCCACTTTACTTCCTGCAGGGCATGGCGATCGTCGCCTCGTTTCTGGTTCGTCGCAACATGCCTCCGTTTGTTCGGGGGATGGTCTACATGCTGATCGTCATTCTCAACCCGTTGCCGCTTTTGGTCACGGTTGTCGGGGTCTTCGACCTGTGGGTCGATTTTCGCAGGCCCAGGATCAAAAAAAGTTAGCTACGTCTTTTTCGATAGTGGAGGAAAACAATGAAAGTCATTCTCAAGGAAAACGTGGACGGGCTTGGTCTGATCGGTGATGTCGTAACCGTCAAGCCCGGGTATGCCCGCAACTACCTGGTGCCCCAAGGCCTTGCGCTGCAGGCCGACAGTGCCAGCCTCAAAGAGCTCGAGCACCAGAAGCGCCAGCTCGAATTCAAGCGCCAGAAGATGGCCGCGGATGCCGAGGCACTCAAGGCCCGCATCGAGTCCCTGAGCTTTGCGTTCAGTGAGCGTGCCGGCGAGGAAGGGAAGCTGTTCGGGTCGGTGACCAACATGGACATCGAGGCGAAGCTCAAAGAATCGGGCGTTGAGATCGATCGTCGCAAGATCCAGCTTGCCGAGCCGATCAAGACGGTCGGTGAGCACGCCGTCAGCATCAAGCTCGAAGCCGGCGTGGTGGCCGAAATCAAGGTAGCGGTCAGCGCCGCTGACGCCGAGTAATTCCTGTCAACTCCAGGGCTGCCGGCAGGTCCGGCAGCCCCTCCAATTCAGGTCGCGGCATGGAAGCAATGCCCTCTCATCGCCTCCCTCCCCAGAACCTCGAAGGGGAGATGTCGGTTCTCGGCGGTGTGCTGCTCGAGAACGACGCGCTAAACCGCGCACTGGAGATCCTGCGTCCCGAGGATTTCTACCGCGACGCCCACCGCAAGATCTTCGAAGCCCTGATCGATCTTAATCAGCGCACCGAACCGGCCGACCTCGTGACCCTGACCGACGCTCTGAAGCGCCGTGGAGATCTCGACGCGGTCGGTGGTGGCAGTTATCTCTCCACGCTGGTCGATTACGTCCCGACTGCCGCGAACATCGTCTACTACTGCAACCTCGTTAAGCAGAAATCCCTGCTTCGTCGTCTCGGAGCCGTGGCCACCGATATCGTGACCCGGACCTTTGAGGGGGGGGATGTCGATGAGCTGCTCGATAGCGCCGAGACCGCGATCTTCGAGATTGCGGAGAATCGCACCCGCCCCAGTTATTTCCCGGTCAAGGACATCCTCAAGGATACCTTCCGCAATATCGAGCAGCTGTTCGAGCGCAAGGAGCTGGTGACCGGGGTTCCGAGCGGTTTTAACGACCTTGATCACATGACGGCCGGCCTCCAGCCCGGGGACCTGCTGATCATTGCCGGGCGTCCCTCGATGGGAAAGACGGCCTTCTGTCTCAATGTCGTCGAATATGCCTCGATCCGCTCCGAGCGCAAGGTCCCCTCGGTGGTCTTCTCCCTCGAGATGGGTAAGGAGCAGCTGGTCCAGCGTCTGCTCTGTTCGGTGGCCAAGGTCGACGCCAGCAGGCTGCGTACCGGTGATCTCGGCACCAGTGACTGGCCCAAGCTGACCGATGCTGCCGATAAGTTGAGTCAGGCCCCGATCTTCATTGACGACACACCGGCCATTACGGTTCTCGAATTGCGCTCCAAGGCCCGGCGGCTCAAGGCCGAGCAGGACCTCGGGCTGATTGTCGTCGACTACCTGCAGCTGATGCGCGGCCACAATGCCGAGAGCCGGCAGCAGGAAATTTCCGAGATTTCCCGCTCGCTCAAGGCGCTGGCCAAGGAGCTGCATGTTCCGGTTGTGGCGCTTTCCCAGCTCAACCGCTCGCTCGAGAACCGTACCGACAAGCGCCCGATCATGGCCGATTTGCGCGAATCGGGTGCGATCGAGCAGGATGCCGATGTGATCATGTTCGTGTACCGCGAAGCGGTATACTGCGACGACTGTCGCAATCGGGAAAAGACCTGCGAAAAAGGGCACGAAAAGGACGCCGAGGTGATCGTCGGAAAACAGAGAAACGGGCCGATCGGGACAGTCCATCTGACCTTCCGCGGCGAATATACCCGCTTCGAGAACCAGAGTAAGCGCCAGGACGGCAGCCTGTGACGGGTGATGAATCAAGGTATAACAAAGGGCCTCGGCGATATGCCGGGGCCCTTTTGGGTTGGCGCAGGAATCAGCGACTTTCTTTGAGGCAGCGGATCGTCTCGAGGAGATAGCCCTTGGACTTTTCGATATTTCCCCCGGGATTGTTCTGCAGGAGCTTTTTAGCCTGTTCGAGCAGGGCCAGGGCTTGCTCGATCTTCTCCTGGCTCATAGAGGAGCGCCGGGGACCCAAGGGTGGTCGCAGCACAGACAGGTGAAGCCCATGCCGTGCGGTTCGTTGTAGATGCTGCCGCAGGCCGGGCAAGCAGGGATGTTGTCGCCGGGGTGTGAGGCGTAGGTGCAGGCGCTGTCGAGCAGATCGAGGCTTTCTGCCACATTCGGATTGAGGCCGCCGGGCGAGGTGAGCTGTTCCAGTAGGATATTTCTGGCTTTCTCCATGAAATCGAGTGCAACCCGGACGGGGCTTTCGAGAGTCTCTTCCATGACCGGTCTCCTTGTCGTGCTGGGTCACTTGTTTCGACGTACAGTCCACGAAGGGGCTTACCTCTGATCGTGAACAAAACGCTGCCAATCATGGGCTAATTGTGCAATTTCGAAGCCAATCCCATATAGGGTATTGAGATTAATATAATTAAGATCTTTTATTAACCTGAATTTACTCGTGAATTATTCCATAAGGCCTCGTAAATAAAAGAAAATATAACGATATTCTATTCCCTGACTAAAGAATGGCGGTCAAAATTACGTCTTAACGCTTAGTGTCTGCTCAGGTTTCTCTGGCAAATCGCGGAGTGTTTCGGGCCGTTGACAGGGTGGGGCGGCACAACGTATCTTTACCATTCTGCTCGGAGGAGGCACCCATGGAGACGGTCAAGACCGCAAGTTTCGAGTATCTTATCGACATGGCGCAACAGAAGCCGGAAGGGGGATATCGATTCGTTCTGGATGGCCAGGAATACCATCTCGACGACGTCCTTGAAATCTCGGCGATCGCTACCCGCCACGGCTACATCGTCATTTATTGATGGCGTGACGGGAGTGGATGTGGAGATTCTTGAAGACGAGTACTGCCTGGTATGCGGACGGGACAATCCGATCGGCCTCAAAGCCCGCTTCGAGACCGATCCGGGTGAGAAGTCGTCCCACTGTACCCTGCAGTTGCCGCGAGAATTTCAGGGATGGGAAAATGTCGTGCATGGTGGTATGCTGTCGACCCTGCTCGACGAGGCCGCGATCTACGCCTGCCGGACCACCGGTGAACGGTTTGTGACAGCCGAACTGCAGGTCCGGTTCAAAAAGCCGGTTGTCGTCGAGCAGCCGCTCAGGGTTTCGGCCCGCGTGCTCGGAGAAAGGCGCCGGCTGCTGGACGTCGCCGCAACCCTGGAGCAGGGTGGAGAGCTCTGTGCCGAGGCCGCGGTCAAGGTCTTTCGCATCGCCTGAGAATCGTTTCCATGAGGAGCATCACCATGAAAATCGTCGTCGACAACAACAAATGCCAGGGTTCGTGTGAATGCATCAAGGTGTGCCCGCTCGACGCGATCCGCCTGGTCAACGGCAAGGCGGTCATCGATCATGACAAATGCGATCTCGACGGGATCTGCATTCCGGCCTGCCCGCACGGCGCGCTCCACTATTCTGAAGAAGACTGAGAAGGTCCCCATCGAGAACTTTCGGGGAGCCGTGTGCGGCTCCCCGTTTGCGTTATGACGTCACGGAATTAGCAAGGAGAAGCAAGGTCAATGGCCAGTGAAGCAAACAAGATCATCTATTCCATGATGCGGGTGAGCAAGCTCTACGACAAGAAACCTGTCATCAAGGATATCTCCCTTTCGTATTTCTACGGAGCCAAGATCGGCGTCCTCGGGCTCAACGGCGCCGGCAAGAGCTCTCTGCTGAGGATCATGGCCGGGGTCGACAAGGAGTACAACGGCGAAGCGGTCCTCTCTCCCGGGTACTCTGTAGGCTACCTCGAGCAGGAACCGCTGGTTGACTGTGCCAAGAGTGTTCGGGAAGTGGTCGAGGAAGGCGTTCAGGAGACGGTCGACCTGCTCAAGGAGTTCGAGGAGATCAATCTCAAGTTCGCCGACCCGGATGTCGACATGGAGGCGCTGTGCGATCGTCAGGCACAGGTCCAGGAGAAGCTCGATGCCCTCGACGCCTGGGACCTCGACTCGCGCCTCGAGATGGCCATGGACGCCCTGCGCTGCCCTCCCCCGGAGACGTCAGTCACGGTGCTGTCGGGTGGCGAGAAGCGGCGCGTCGCCCTGTGTCGCCTGTTGCTCCAGAAGCCTGACATCCTGCTGCTCGACGAACCGACCAACCACCTCGATGCCGAAAGTGTCGCATGGCTAGAGCAGCACCTGCAGCGTTACGAGGGGACGGTCATCGCGGTGACCCACGACCGCTACTTTCTCGATAACGTGGCCGGCTGGATTCTGGAGCTCGATCGCGGCGAGGGGATTCCCTGGAAGGGGAACTATTCCTCCTGGTTGGAGCAGAAGCAGGAGCGCATGCGCCACGAGGAGAAAGCCGAGGGGAAACGCCAGAAGACCCTCGAGCGCGAACTCGAATGGATCCGCATGTCCCCCAAGGGGCGTCACGCCAAGAGCCAGGCCCGCATCAGCGCCTACGAGAAACTCCTGGGGAACGAGGCGGAAAAGCGCGAAAAGGATCTTGAGCTGTTCATTCCCCCCGGGCCGCGTCTGGGCGACGTGGTGATCGAGGCCCAGGGGGTCAGCAAGGGCTACGGCGACAAGCTGCTGGTTGACGCAATGAGCTTCGCTCTCCCCCCGGGAGGGATCGTAGGGGTGATCGGCCCGAACGGGGCCGGGAAGACGACCCTGTTCAAGATGATCACCGGCGAGGAGCAGCCCGACAACGGCACCATCCGCGTCGGTGACACCGTCAAGCTCGCCTACGTTGACCAGAGCCGGACGCTCGATCCGAACAAGACCATCTGGGAAGAGATCAGCGGCGGGGCCGACCAGCTGGAACTCGGCAAGCAGCTGATCAACTCCCGGGCCTACGTCGGACGCTTTAACTTCTCGGGGAGCGAGCAGCAGCGAAAGGTCGGGGACCTCTCCGGGGGGCAGCGCAACCGGGTGCACCTCGCCAAGATGCTCAAGGAGGGGGCCAACGTTATTCTCCTCGATGAACCGACCAACGATCTCGACGTCAACACCATGCGGGCCCTCGAGGAGGCGCTGGAGAGCTTTGGCGGGTGCGCGGTGATCATCAGCCACGACCGCTGGTTCCTCGACCGTATCGCTACCCACATTCTCGCCTTCGAAGGGGACAGCCGGGTGACGTTTTTCGAGGGGAACTGGTCTGAATACGACGAGGACCGGCGGCAACGTCTCGGGGTTGAGGCCGAGCGGCCCCACCGCATCAAGTACCGCCAGCTGACCCGCTAGGGGAGAGGCAAGGCGATTGCCGACGGCCTTCCGGCGCGGCTGGAGAGAAGCGCGATGCTGAATGATCTCTATTTTGCCGTTTCCATCACCGCGCCGATTTTCTGTATCCTTGCCCTCGGGATCCTCTTCAAGCGCATCGGCTGGATCAACGACGAGTTCGCCCGTATCGGCTCGGAACTGGTCTTCAAGGTTACGCTTCCGTGCCTGCTGTTCGTCAAGATCGTTGTCACCGATTTTCGCCACGGCTTGCCGCTCGACTTGATTCTTTACGCTCTGGGGGCCACGACCCTGATCTTCCTCCTGCTCGACCTGCTGCTCAGCCGCCTGGTTTCACGGCGCTCCGATCGCGGGGTGTTCGTCCAGGGGGCTTACCGCGCCAACATGGGGATCATCGGCCTGGCCTATTGTTTGAGCGCCTTCGGCGAGGGGGTCGTGGCTGTCGCCTCGATTTACATCGCCGTCATGACCACCCTGTTCAACGTTCTGGCGGTGATCACCCTGTCGCGCCACCAGCAGCACCCCCCGGAACGAAAAGGTTTTCAGTTCATCGTCCGGGGCGTTCTCAAGAACCCCCTGATCCTCTCGATCGCCGCGGCTGTCGTGGTATCGCTCAGCGGCATCCGGCTCTCACCGATTCTCCTTGATACCGGCAGCTATTTCGCCCAGATGACCCTCCCGCTCGCTCTGCTGTGTGCGGGCGCGTCGATTCGCCTGCACGAGTTTCAGGCATCTCCCTCTTTATATGGCGCGGTTGCCGGGAAACTGTTGCTGGTGCCGCTTTTGCTTACTGTCGGTGGGGTTCTGGTCGGTCTGCGCGGGGAGAGCCTGGGGGTTCTGTTCCTGATGTGCGTATCTCCCACGGCCGCCGCCAGCTATCCTATGGCCCAGGCGATGGGAGGCAACCAGCACCTTGCGGCGGCGATCATCGCCGCGACCTCCATGCTGTCCGTGGTCTCATCGACCGCCGGGATCTTCCTGCTGCGGGTATTCAATCTGATCTGAGGCGGGGCGCCCGGCTGTCCGTTTCGACTGTGGTAGAGTGTAACGTGTCCTTCGGGGAGCGCGTACATGGCCGATTCAGCAGAAACGATCACCTCTCAAGCGGACACGATCCGTCTCGGTATCAGCGCCTGCCTCGTCGGCGAGAAGGTTCGCTTCGATGGCGGGCACAAGCTCGACCGTTTCCTGGTCGAGACCCTAGGCCAGTACGTCGAGTATGTCCCGGTTTGTCCCGAGGTCGAGATGGGCTTGCCGACCCCGCGCGAGGCGCTGCGACTGGTTGAACAGGACGGTGAAACGCATCTGGTCTTCGCCCGCAGCGGCGAGGAGGTGACCGGACAGATGCTCGCCTGGGCACGGCGCCGGGTCGAAGAGCTGGCGCACGAGAACCTCTGCGGTTTCATCTTCAAGAGCAAGTCCCCCTCGAGCGGCATGGAGCGGGTCAAGCTCTACGACCGCAACGGCGTACCGAGCCCCCGGGGTGTCGGCCTGTTCGCACGGGTCTTCATGGAGCGCTTCCCCCTGCTGCCGGTCGAGGAGGAGGGGCGGCTGCACGACCCGGGGCTGCGCGAGAATTTTATCGAGACGATCTTCACCCTCCGGCGCTGGAGGACGGTCTGCGGGGAGCAGCTCACCGCCGGTGCGCTGGTCAGCTTTCACTCGCGCCACAAGTACCTGCTATTGGCGCACAGCCCCGAGAAGTATCGCGAGATGGGGAAGCTGGTGGCCCGCTCCGGGCAGGAGGACCCTGTCGAGCTGGTCGAGATCTACCAGCAGCTGTTAACGGCGGCCCTCAGGACCCGCACCACACCGCGCAAGCACGTCAACGTGCTCATGCACATGCTCGGCTACTTCAAGCAGCAGCTTTCGTCGGACGAGAAGCAGGAGATGCTCGACCTGATTCGGCAGTACCGAGACGGCCAGGTCCCCCTGGTGGTGCCGATGACGCTGATGGGGCACTACGTGCGCAAGTACCGCCAGCCCTACCTGCAGCAGCAGATCTACCTGCAGCCTCATCCCGTCGAGCTCAAGCTGCGCAACCATGCCTGAATGTTCTGATTGTCGTCCGGAGTTTCAGGAAAAAGGGCCCCTCGTGAGGGGCCCTTTGGCGTGACAGGGGTTACTTTTTGACTTCGATGCCGAGCTGGGTGATTTTCTTGCGCAGGGTGTTGCGGTTGATGCCGAGAATCTCCGCGGTACGGACCTGGTTGCCGCGGGTCTTCTCGAGGATGATCTTGATCAGGGGGCGCTCCATCTGTTCGAGGACCATGGTGTAGAGGTTGTCGAGATCCTGAACATCCATCTGGGCGAGCGACGCCCTCAGCTTGTTGGAGATCAGGGCCTCGAGGCTGTGGTCGTTTTCGGCGCCACCGATGCCTCCCTGGAGCAGGTCGGGGAAGTCGTCGGGGGTGAGGACGGGGTTGGTGGAGAGCAGTGCCGCACGCTGAAGATAATTCTCGAGTTCGCGTACGTTGCCGGGCCAGGCGTAGTTCATCAGTAGCTGCATGGCCTCGTCGGTCACCTGCTGGGCCGGAACCCCGAGCTCCTGGCGAATGTGGCTGAGGAAGAATTCGACCAGGAGCGGGACATCCTCCTGGCGCCGGCGCAGCGGCGGAAGCGGGATCGGTACCACGTTAAGGCGGAAGTAGAGGTCCTCACGGAACTCTTTGTTCTGCACTTTTTCGCGCAGATCCTGGTTGGTCGCGGCGACGATCCGTACGTCGACCGGGATGGTGGTGCTTCCTCCGGTCCGGGTGATCTCCTTCTCCTGCAGGACGCGCAGCAGCTTGGCCTGCAGCTCAAGCGGCATGTCGCCGATTTCGTCGAGGAAAAGCGTCCCCCCCTGGGCCTGTTCGAACTTGCCGCTTTTACGCTCGGTCGCACCGGTGAAGGCCCCCCGCTCGTGGCCGAACAGCTCGTTTTCGAGCAGGTCCTTGGGGATCGCGGCGCAGTTGATGGCAAGGAAGGGTTTGCCGAGACGGGGGCTGTTGAAGTGAACCGCACGGGCGACCAGTTCCTTGCCGGTTCCCGACTCGCCGTAGATCAGGACCGTGGCGTCCGACGGGGCAACCCGGCCAAGGATCTTGTAGACCCCCTGCATGGCGCTGCTGTTGCCGATGATCGCGCGGTTGACCTGATAGTGGTTCTTGACCTCGTCGCGCAGGCGGTGGACTTCTTCGGAGACGTTGAGGGCGGTCTCCGCTTTGACCAGGATCGCTTCGATCTCGTCGAGGTCGAAGGGCTTGGCAAGATAGTCGTAAGCACCACGCTTCATGGCCTCGACGGTATTCTTCATCGAGGACTCGGCGGTCATGATGACGACCAGGGTTTCGGGACGCTCCTCTTTGATGGTGCTGAGCAGGTCGAGTCCGGACTGTCCGGGCATCTTGATGTCGAGGATGGCCAGGTCGTAGTTGTTGCGGCGGGAGAGCAGCAGGGCTTCGTCACCGTTTTCGGCAAGTTCGACGTGGTAGCCCTTCTTGGACAGGGCGCGCGAGAGAACCCAGCGTATGCTTTCCTCGTCGTCCGCCACCAGAATGCGTTTGAGGCTCATGCCGTGTTTTATCCTTTCAGCGGTTCGTTGTCGCCGTTCGACTGCTGGCGGCGCAGCGGGAGATGGACGGAGAAGGTCGTCCCTTCGCCGGGGATGCTGCGCACTTGCATAAAGCCTCGATGCTCTTCGACGATCTTCTGGCAGGTAGCCAGACCGAGGCCGCTTCCAGCGGTCTTTGTCGAGTAGAAGGGGGTGAAGATGCGCTCGACTTCCTCTTCCGGGATTCCCTGACCGTCATCCCGCACTTCGACGACGATCAGTGGGACCGGCTTGTCGTCTCCGGGGTTGAGCTGATAGCGGCTAGTGACCCGAGAGATTACCTCAACGTTGCCTCCCGAATCAACTGCCTCTGCGGCATTTTTGATCAGGTTGAGAAACAGTTGGGTCAGCAGGTTCTCGTCTCCGGGAATCGGAGGTATGCTCGGGTCGAGTTTGAGCTTGAATTGGACATCGTGGTGACGATGCGCCTCCCTCTGCAGGAGCAGGATATCGTCGAGCAGGCGGCCGAGGTTGACATTGCTGATCCGGGCCTGGTGCGGATCGGCGAGGTTGAGGAGTTGCTCGATGATGGCGTTGATCCGCTCGACTTCGCGGACCATGACGTCGGTATATTCCTGGAGCGGCGAATGGGTCTCGAGTTCGTGGCGCATCAGCTGCGCAGCTCCCTTGATTCCGCCGAGGGGGTTTTTGATCTCGTGGGCCAGGCCGGCGGCCAGGGTTCCGAGCATCGCCAGGCGGTCGGCACGTTTCATGGCCTCTTCCAGTTCGGCAATTCGAGACTGGTCACGCAGAATCAGGATCGATCCTTCCACGTCGCCGGCCGAACTGAGCAACGGGGAGATGGCCGCGCCGACTTTCAGGGGAGGACCATACTCCTGGAGGAAATCAAAGTTCTCGTGCGAGGCGATGTGGCGTCCGTGCTGGCGAACTTCGTCAATCAGGCGCAGCAGGCTGTCCTGTCCGGGGAAGATGTCGGCGGCCGGGTGCCCGAGCGTCTGACGCTTGGAAAGCCCCAGCAGCTCCTGGGCGGAGGGGTTGATGAAGCAGGCTCGTCCCCCCAGGTCGAAGGCGAGGATCCCGTCCTCGAGGCTCTCGAGAAGGCGGGCGTGAAAGGCTTCGGGAAGTTGAGGGATGTTCATTGGGCTTCCTCGATCAGGGGTTCGAAAAAGGCCTCCAGACGCTCAAGCAGGCTTTCGTAGTCACGGATCCGATTGATCTCTCCGCGAAACTGGGCGGACCCGGGCAGCCCGTGGGTGTACCAGCTCAGGTGCTTGCGCATCTCGCGCACGGCCCGTTCCTGGGTGAAGGACTCAAGGTAGAGCGCCAGGTGCTCACGGGCCACCCGGTGACGTTCAGCCGCGTCAGGAATGAATTCAGGGAGACCCTCCCGTCGGGCCAGGATGTTGCGGATCAGCCACGGGTTACCGTATCCCCCCCTGCCGATCATTACCGCGTCACAGCCGGTGCGGCGGAACATCTCCAGGGCATCCTCGGCGGTGAAAAGGTCTCCACTGCCGATCACGGGCAGTTTAATGCAACTTTTGAGCCGCGCAATTTCATCCCAGTCAGAATGCCCTCCAAATCCCTCACTGCGGGTGCGCGGATGCAGGGTTATAGCATCAACCCCCTCGCCCTCGGCAATGCGTGCAACCTCGAGGAAGTTGCGCGACCCGCTGTCCCATCCGGACCGGATTTTGATGGTGAGGGGGAGGTCGACCGCCGCTCGAACTGCCCTGAGGATGGCGGCGATGCGGGGCGGGTCTTGTAGCAGGGCGCTGCCGGCACCGCCGCGGATTACCTTCTTGACCGGACAGCCCATGTTGATATCGATCAACTCCCCGTGGGGGGCGACGTGACGGGCGGCCGCGGCGAGAAATTCAGGGTCGGCACCGAAGATCTGGATCCCGAGCGGGTGTTCGTCAGGTGTCGAGGTGAGCAGTTCGGTGGTCCCTCCGCCGCCGTAGTGCAGGCCGTTGGCGCTGACCATCTCGGTGAAGACCAGTGCCGCACCGAAGTGTTTCATCAGGCGCCGGTAGGGGAGGTCGCTGATGCCGGCCATCGGGGCCAGGAATACATTGTTGTCGAGCTGCAGTGTGCCTATTTTCATTGCATGCCGCCTATTTTTTGGGCAGATTAGCAGAATGCCGCGGCCATTCCAAGCGCCGATTTCATGAATACTGTATACAAAATATTGCTTGCTTTTGAAGTTGTTGTTTGCTAGAACATGTTTTGAAAATCGGCAGAGTATATGCGGTTATTCACGCCCTCGCCATTTTCCCATGACCCTCCGGGGTTTCCTTTTGCGGTTCATATTTAGGTACGGGTCAATGCATCATTCGGTCCCAAGCTTGGGTCGGACCCGTATTTTCGTCTCTGTTCGACGGCTTTTCCGTCGGTAATTTCATCTGTGTAAAGGAGAGAGAGCATGTCTACACTCAAGGAGACTCTGCGCAAGAAGATTGATGAGCATCGTCCGCGTACCACCCGACTGGTCAAGGAATTCAGCGATGTGTCGCTGGGTGAAGTGAATATCGGCCAGTGCATCGGCGGTGCCCGCGGTATCAAATGCCTGGTCACCGACATTTCCTATCTCGACCCCATGGAAGGCATCCGCTTCCGCGGCATGACCATCCCCGAGACCTTTGCCGCTCTGCCGAAAGTGCCGGGCAGCGAATACCCCTACGTCGAAGGCTTCTGGTGGCTGCTCCTGACCGGCGAAGTGCCGACCATGGCACAGACCCTCGAAGTCGTCGAGGACTGGAAGAAGCGCTCCCAGATTCCCGAGTACGTGATCGAAGTCCTGCGTGCCCTGCCGCGCGACAGCCACCCGATGGCGATGTTCTCCGCGGCGATCGTCGCCATGCAGCGCGAATCGGTCTTCGCCAAGAACTACGCTGCCGGCAAGTTCAACAAGATGACCTGCTGGGAAGACATGTACGAGGACGCCAACAACCTGATGGCGAAACTCGGCCCGATCGGTGCTTACATCTACCGCATGAAGTACAAGGGTGACACCCCGATCGCCCCGAACCCCGATCTCGACATGGGCGGCAACTTCGCTCACATGATCGGTCAGACCGATGAGTACAAGGACGTCGCCCGTATGTACTTCATCCTCCACTCCGACCACGAGTCGGGTAACGTTTCGGCGCATACCACCCACCTGGTCGCTTCGGCCCTGTCCGACGCTTACTACTCCTACAGCGCCGGGATCAACGGTCTTGCCGGTCCGCTGCACGGCCTCGCTAACGAGGAAGTGCTGCGCTGGACTCAGAACTTCATGGCCAAACTCGGCGGCGAAGTGCCGACCAAGGAAGGTCTCGAGAAAGCCCTGTGGGACACCCTCAACAGCGGACAGGTCGTTCCGGGTTACGGTCACGCCGTGCTTCGCAAGACCGACCCGCGTTACACCTCGCAGCGTGAGTTCTGCCTCAAGACTCCGGGTCTCAAGGATTACCCGCTGTTCAAATTGGTCTCCATGATCTTCGAAGTCGCCCCGGGCGTCCTCCAGGAGCATGGCAAGGCCAAGAACCCCTGGCCGAACGTCGATGCCCAGTCTGGCGTCATCCAGTGGTACTACGGCGTCACCGAGTACGAGTTCTACACCGTGCTCTTCGGTATCGGCCGTGCCCTCGGCTGCCTCGCCAACATTACCTGGGACCGCGCTCTCGGCTACGGCATCGAGCGTCCCAAATCGGTCACCACGGCGATGCTCGAGAAGGCCGCCGGTCTTTAATCGACCCGCAGTTGCTTAGAAAGTTGACGGGGGCGCCTTTGGGCGCCCCCGTTTTTTTATCCATCATTCGATTAAAAAAGGGGAGCCGTGAGGCTCCCCTTGTGTTTCTGGTCATGGGTACGGTTATTTTTTGGCCGGTCGTGAGGCGAAGAGTAGCAGCTTGCGGTCGGTAAAGCTTTCGACCTCACCGGCGAAGGTTTCGACCTGGAAGTAGTCCTGAATGGCGGCCGGTGCTTCGATCATCAGCTTGTTGAGTTCCTGGACCGCGGCGCGGTTAAGCCCGGACCGCTGGGCCCACTCTTGAAAATCGTGGGTCTTCTCAAATACCTTGGTCTCGTGAAGGATGAACTCGGCGTCCTCGATCATGCGGGTCCATTCCGGTTCCGTAAAGGCGCGAACGTGGGTCGGATCCCGGCGCTGCTCGAGGTCCTGAAGGAAGGCTGCGACTTCGGCTTCCTCTGGGAGGAGGGTGTCGATGATCACCATGCGTCCACCGCGACGCAGAACGCGGTGAAACTCCTGCAGGGCTCGGGGGACGTCTGGGAAATGATGCGGAGCGATGCGGCAGGTCAACAGTGTGAACGAGCCGGCCGGAAACGGGAGGTCCTCGGCGTCGGCCTCACGGAAGATCACGTTTTCGACGCTTCCCTCCTCGCTGATGTATTCCTGGGCACGTTTGAGCATCTGCATGGTCAGGTCGGAGGCGACCACCTGGCGGACCATCGGCGCGAAGTAGAGGGCGGTGTGTCCCCCTCCGGTAGCGACATCGAGCAACGTGTCCTCGCTGGTCGGTTTGAGCAGGCGGGCCGCCTCTTCAAGGTCTTTGCCGCCGGCAAAGCCCTTGTTGCGCACGTAGCCGTCAGCCGTGCGGCCGAACTGTTCACGTACCCTGTCCTTGAAACTCTTGGCCATCTGGTCCCCCGAAACCGGTTGCGGGATTTCGCTTGCCCGCTCCGGTGCTTCTGTTTAGACTGGCGAACTTGAATCGTGCGAAGATAGCACAATTAATCGCGCTTTGGAAGCGTTCGATCGTTCCGCCAGGCGCGCGAGATGGTACGATATTTGCTCATATCTCCCCGAAATTCCACGGAACTCTCGAGGGACAGAGCTTTCCTCCGTTTGCCGGCGGATCTTTGCCGCTCCGGAATACGTAGCGTCAAAAAACTATCCTATCAGGAACCGTTCATATGACCGACATCTGGGTTTCCGCCTCCGAATTCCTCGTCCACCTCGGCGAGGAACTGCTCTACATTCTCCCATACCTGATCATCGGCGTGCTGCTCGAAGCGGTTATCCGGACCTTCAAGTGGCACGTCAAGATCCGCAAGGCGCTGACCCATTTCGGGGGATGGTCGATCCTTATGGCTACCTTGCTCGGGGTGGCGAGTCCGTTATGTGCCTGCGCGACCTTGCCGCTGGTAATCTCGCTGTTGCTTGCCGGGCTTCCGCTCGCGCCTGCGATGGCGTTGCTGGTGACTTCGCCGATCATGAGTCCCGCGGCCTTTTCCATGCTCTCCGGGATGCTCGGGCCCCAGTGGGCTGTGGCCGTGCTGGTCTGTGCGATTCTTTTGGGGCTGTTTGCCGGCTATATGACACAGCTGCTGCGCCCCTATGGATTCACCGAGGAAGAACTTTTCCGCGCGCAGCTTCCGCAGGGGGATTTCCACGACCCGAATTATCCCGTCGAAGAGTTGCGCTGCGAGTGCGGCAAGCAGCTTTCACATCGGGTCGATCGCTGCACCCATGACAAGCGCCTGGTGTTTCTGGCCCGCTTCTGGGAGGGGAGCGTCAAGATCGGAAAGTTCGTGCTTGTCGGCGTGGTCATCGAGGTGATTGCCGTAAGCTTCATTCCCAATGCGTGGCTCACCGCACTGCTGCAGGGGGAGGGGATCTGGCCGATCTTTACCCTGACCTTTGCAACCATCCCGCTGCATCTCCCCCAGGTCACCGCGGCCTCCATGCTCTTCGGTTTCTACCTCCCCGACCCGGGGCAGCTGATCCCACTCGCCAAGGGGCCCGGTATCGCGCTTCTGGTCGGCGGTCCGGTTACAGCCCTGCCGGTCATGGGGGTCTTTATCGCCATGTTCCGCCGCAAGGTCCTGGCCCTCTACCTCTCGGTCTGCATCAGTGGTACCCTTGTGCTGGCACTGACACTGCGCTGGTTGCCGCTCCCCTTCTGAATCTAGCGCCGGGGGCTTCACATGGACAGCCTGCTGGACACATTCGAGCGTCATCTTCGGGTCGAGCGCAACGTTTCAATGCACACCTGCGAAGCGTACCTTCGCGACCTTCGGGCCTTCAAAGTGTTTCTGACCGAGGCCCTGGGCTGGCCGGACGAGGGGATTCGCACGATCCGGCGTATCGATTCGATCGTTCTGCGTCGTTACCTGGGGCTTCTGCATAAAACCCACAAGAAGACCTCGATCGGCCGCAAGCTTGCATCCCTGCGCACTTTTTTTCGCTTCCTGGTGCGAGAAAACCTGCTCGAGAGCAACCCCGGCGAAGGGGTGGCGACCCCGAAACAGGAGAAGTACCTCCCGGGGACGCTCAGCGTCGACGAGATTTTCGCTCTGCTCGAGCGCAACGCCGGCACCGATCCCCTACGTCTTAGAGATCTGGCGATTTTCGAACTTCTTTATTCCTGCGGTTTGCGCGTCAGTGAACTTACCGGACTCGACCTCGAGAATCTCGACCTGCACCAGGGGCTGGTCCGGGTGCTCGGCAAGGGGGGGAAGGAGAGGATCGTACCGGTGGGCCGGAAGGCTTTGTCGGCACTGCACGGTTACCTCGAAACCCGTCCTGGGGCACCTTCCGGCGCGGCGCTGTTTCTGAATGCCCGGGGCGGGCGACTGACGCCTCGCAGTGTTCAACGCAACCTCAAAAAGCACCTCATCCAGGCAGGCGTTCTGACCAAGGCTTCCCCTCACAGTCTTCGGCACTCCTTTGCCACCCATCTGCTCGATGGCGGGGCCGATCTGCGCGCTATCCAGGAATTGCTCGGCCATGCCTCCCTGTCGACTACCCAGAAATACACCCAGGTCAGCGTCGACCACCTGATGAAGGTCTATGATCAGGCGCATCCGCGCGGCCGGCGAAAAAAATAACCAAAAAGGTCATAAATGTCTTGACAGCGGTTTCCCCGTGGGTAGACTAGTGCGCGTACACGGTGCACGAAATCAATTACACCCCCCTGAGAGGAGCTGTCATATGAGCGTATTGGTTGGCAAGCAGGCCCCCGATTTCACCGCCGCCGCCGTCATGGCCGACGGGACGATCAAGTCCGATTTCAAGTTGTCCGATTACGCGGGGAAATACGTGGTCCTGTTCTTCTACCCCCTCGATTTCACCTTTGTCTGTCCCACTGAACTGATCGCCTTTTCCAAGCGGATTGCCGAATTCGAGTCCCGTGATGTGCAGGTTGTCGGCTGCTCGATCGATTCCCAGTTCACCCACGTCGCCTGGCGCAATACCCCGGTCGACGAGGGCGGGATCGGGGCCGTAGCCTACCCGCTGGTCGCCGATGTCAAGCATGCCATCTGCCAGGCCTACGATGTCGAGTTCGGCGAGGCAGGCGTCGCGTTCCGCGGCTCGTTCCTGATCGACAAGGACGGCGTCGTCCGTCACCAGGTCGTCAACGATCTGCCGCTGGGGCGCAACGTCGATGAGATGCTGCGCATGATCGACGCGCTGCAGTTTACCGAGAAATACGGTGAGGTCTGTCCGGCCGGATGGGAAAAGGGGGACAAGGGGATGAAGCCCGACGCCGCAGGGGTGGCCAGTTACCTCAAGGACGAGGCGGCAAACCTCTAATCCCTTCCACCTGTACCCACGCACAATGAAGGCGGCCCATTCGGGCCGCCTTTTTCGTGGGGTGCGACATCGTCTGCTCGAACTGTGCTCTAGAGCGGTCGAGCCGGTTCCCCGTAGAGGATCAGCGTATGGGTGCGCCAGATGCTGAACAGGGAAAATGTCTTCAGGTCGGCAAAGTAGACTTTTTCGAGACCGTGTTTCTTGGCGATATCGGCAATCGCGTTGCTGTTGATTTCCGTGTAGATGCCGATTCCGGT
>QKBP01000115.1 GCA_003246035.1 Desulfuromonadaceae bacterium
ATGACCTCGCGGGCATCCTCGGCGTGCTCGAGGAACGCCGACAGCCGCTCGTTCAGGGTCACATCCCCCCCGAGCACCCGGGTGTGGATGTCGTCGGCGAACACGTCGGTGTAGACACACACCCCTTCGGCCGGATCGTGCCACTGGACGTAATCGACCGGCACACCGCTGTAATCGGCCTCGGCACCGTGCGAGAAACCGCCGAAATCGGCATAACCGTTGGACATCAGCGGCAGGATCCGCTCTCCCGGCGCGCCGATCTCGTTACCGGCCACCAGGTACTCGAGGCCGTGATCGACAAGAAGATTGACGTCGAGGACCAGGTCGACGACCGTCACCACCCCTTCCTGCTTCACCTCCACCTCGCCCTCGAGGGTGCCGTTGACCATCAGCGCCCGGTAGAGCGCCAGGTTCATCAACGGTGAATCGATGGCCTTCTCGACAAGCACCGTCTCGCCGGCTTCGTTGACATTCGCAGTCGTGTAGACCAGACGTCCGGCCAGGTCGCGCTTGAGCGGGGCGAGCGAATTATTGAGCGTGGTGACCGCCTCGACCAGGTGCTTGTTGAGCACCGACGGGTTGGTCAACGCGGTACGCACGCAGTTGAGCCTGCCGATCTCCACCTCTTGCACATAGTCTTCGAAGCCTGGGACCACCACGCACTTGAAGAGCCCGTCCATGTATTCCTCGAGCTGCATCGGAACCGTCTCGAGCACCACCGGGACCTCCTGTCCGTCCGGGTCGACCACGATCACCTCGATCGGCTCGGCCGGGAGCGGCTGCACGCACCGGGTCTGCTCATCGAGGACCGGTACGCCGTTCTCGTCCCGCAGGATGATCCACAGGTCGCCGAAGAACTCCCCGCGGCTGCTGGTGTCGATGGCGTTGATGCCGAGGGCGGTATTGACGAACATGATCGAATCGGCCGTGAGGGGGATCTCCTTGCCGCTCGCAGCGGCCAGCAGCGCCGCCGCGGTCTCGAGCTGCAGGTGCCTGATCGGCGTCGCGTCAAGCGGATCGGCCGGGGACACTTCCGGGATCGTCTCGTGGCTGCCGTCGCCGACGCGCAGATCGGCTGCCAGCGCCGGGATCGTGCCGTCGCCCGGGCGGTCCTGGATGATCCGGTGGATGAAGCCGATCATCGTGCGGGTATCGTCGGCATGCTTGGCAAACGCCGCGATATTGACCCCTTCGAAGTTCGCCTCGTAGAAAACGCGCTGCCAGGCATCGCCGGTCGCGTCGCTGTAGATGCACCCCATGTCGTCCGGTTCGTGGTACTGCACGTAGGCTATATCCCGTCCGGCGTAATCGAGCGCGGTGGAATGGAGCGCGCTCGAGAGGTCGGCATAGTTCTCGTGCAGGTCGACGCCACCGCTGCGCCCCGGAGTCCCGTCACGCAGGATCGCGAGTTCGCCCATCTCGAGGTCCGCGCGGATCTCGAGCCACGGCGCCGGGATCACCTGCCCCTCGTCGCCGGTCTTCTCCACCCCGTAGCCGGCGAGTCGCCCCCGGGTCAGCAGGGCGTGGTAGAGCGCCAGGTTCTCCCTCGGTGCGTCGATGGTCTTGCGGGTGGTCACGAGGGTCACTTCCTGGGTGTCCGGGTCGACGACCTCCTCGCTGCCGACCATCACCAGCCGCCCGGCCGGATCCTTCTCCAGGCGCTCGGCGGCGTTGATATTCTTCATCGCCTCCTCGAAGGCCCGCGCGAGCATGTCGGGGTTCTGGACATGCGAGCGCACCATGTTGAGGCGCTCAAGGACCACTTCCTGGGTGTAGTCTTCGTAGCCGAGCACCACGCTGCACTTCGACTCGCCCTGCATGTACTCTTCGACCACCATCGGCACGGTATCCAGGAACTCGCCGGTCGGCTCCCCGAATTCGTCGAGAATCGGAATCGGCTCGGAGGCGACCGGCTGCTTGCAGCCGTTTTCGTCAAGCACCGGCACTCCGTACTCGTCGCGCACCACGATCCACAAATCACCGTACATGCATTTCGGCTTGCGCTCGACGTTGTTGATCCCCATCACCGAGTTGACAAACACCACCTGTTCGACACCGATCGGAACCTCCTTGCCGGTCGCTGCGCCGAGGAAGGTCGCGGCGCTCTCGAGCACCAGCGGGTCGATCGGCGGCTCGGCCGAAGGGGTCTCCTCGACCCAGTTGCTGCCGTCGCTGCACCCCAGCACTCCGAGCAGCAGGGTCACCAGTAAACATCCCCACACTCTCCTGTACCCGTTCATCGTCTTCCTCCCCCGAAAAAGGGAGCGGAGGACTCCCCATCCTCCGCTCCCCACGTTCACGCTAGTTTCCTGGCGCCAGATAGATATACAGAACGCTCTTGTAGACCTCTTCCCCTGCGTAGGCAGCGTCGACCTCGAGCACCGCCGGGAATAACGGCCCGTCCCCTTCGACCTCGGGGACCGGTATCGGTGCCGCCTCGGCGAGGAACGTGTTCACCGCGATTGGAACCGGGTCGGCATAGAGACTGACCTCCGTTTCACTCAACGGAGCCGGGGCGGCAAGCGTCGTCCCTAAGGCCTCGGGATCGAGACTCAAAGTCAGGCGGTACCATCCGGGCGTGATCCCCTGCCCGTTCAGATCCCAGATATAGCCATAGGTCAGGCTCCCGGAACCGTTGATCTCGGCACCGAAGGCGAACAGCGAATCCCCCTCGACATATTCCGGAAGGTAGGTGTTCCAGACGGCGCCGCTGTACAGGGTCTCGACGATCTCCTCGTTCCACTCGACCGGCCTTTCGGTCCCGGGATGGTTCATGTCCTCAACCGTGAGACGGGCGTTCGGCGTATAGACTACCCGACTGGTCGCCTCGAAGGTCAGGCCGGTCGCGCCGAAGTACTCGGCGTACTTGCCGCCAAAGAGCGAGATCATCTCGAAGGCTGTCATGGTCTCCCCTTCGGGGAGGACCTGGCTGAGGTTGACCTCGACCCGCAGCATATCCTGGGCTGCCGTCCACTGGTGACCGGTGAGGTTGTCTCCCCACCCGGCAGTGACAAACTGCGGCGTTACCGACCCGTCGAACCAGTCCGCCTGCCAGCTCGAATCGGTCCCCTGGGCGTACGCGGCTTCCCCGGTGAACGTCTTGGTCACAAGATCGAACGCCGGGATCAGATCGTCGGCCAGGAGGACCGGTTCCGTCGTGATTACGCCATCAACCTCGACCAGGGTCGGCGTACGCAGTCCGGTACTCGTGAAGACAGGGGTCCCCTCGTCGTCAGAAACCGTCAGTCCGCTCAGGCCACGCCCCTCGGAGAAAAGCATCGGTACCGAGAGGTTGTTCCCCAGCCCTTCGATCCGCCAGATACCGCCGCCGGGAAGTTCCAGGGCACAGGTCACGCAGTTGGAGCAAGGTCCCTCGACGGCACCGAACAGGGCGGTAACGACATAGCGATAAACCACCCCTCCTTCCAGCTCCCCTTGCCCTGTTGCCGGCTGGCCCTCTTCCCCCATCCAGTCCCCATGAATGAAGGGCGGCAGGACATTCTCGGCGAGCAGGGTGGCCTCACCCGGCACCGGGTCGCTGCCGTCGGTGGTGACATAGACGTTGTAACCGGTCGCGTCGACCAACGGCTCCCAATCCAGGACATTATAGGTATCCCCGGTGTAGCTCTGCACTGTCGGTGCCGGCAGTCCGTCCGTCGAGGTGGTGGACGACGAACCGCTGTCGCACCCGGCCAGGACAAGGCAGGCGCAGACCACCATCAGGAACTGCAGAACCTCCCATTGCCATCGACCCCATACCCTCACTGCCGCTTTCATGACCTCTCTCCTTTCATAAATTAGTATTTCCTAATGTTAAGTATGGCGCTTTAATCCTCCGGAGCAATGTGTCGGAAGTAGTTATCTGGTCAACGAAAGGGTTAATACGAAGGTATGAACCTAATGAACGGACGGGGTGGGATTGCTCATGACCAGGCGGACCAGCTGCGACCGATTGGAAACCTTGAGCTTGCGGTAGATCTTGCTGACATGGGATTTGATGGTCTGCTCGCAGAGGCACAGGCGATCGGCAATTTCCCGGTTGCGCATCCCCTGCGAAATCATCCCGACGATGCGGCGCTCCTGGGGAGTGAGGTGGGCAATCTGGGCATGTTCACGGGCCCCGTGATCGAAG
Organism: Desulfuromonadaceae bacterium; assembly: GCA_003246035.1. The sequence goes on from QKBP01000115.1 coordinate 4,133, forward strand.
ATCAGCCCCTTGAGGTGCTTCTGTTCCAGCCAGAACTGGCCATCTCGAATGGCGTGCAGCGCCTTGTTGAGCAGGGCGGGGTTGAATTCGGGGCTGAAAACCCCGTCGAAATGGTAGCTGAGCAGCAGAAAGGTGACAGCCTCGTCGTTGTAGCCGGTGTCGACCAGAACGAATCGGGCCTCGGGGTGCTTGTCGCGGTGCACATCACACCCCCGGCTCCCATCGGTCAGGATCACCTCAGTCGCAGTCAGGACGGGAAAGGCATCGTCGTTGACCGCGATGAGGTGCCCTGTGTCGAGACGCTGCAGCAGGTCCCGCAGTGCCTCGGCGAGCAAACGGTTTCGGAGACAAACCCGGATGTTCATGGATCACCAGCCCGTGTGCCCGTGAAGTGGATACTTCACTAAAACACTTGGTATTAAAAAATGCTAACATCGATGGTGAGCTTTTCAAGCGAATCAACCGGCAGAACGGTTCGGTTTTTACCCAGGCTCGGTGCGCAACTCATGATTTCCTGCCTATTTTGGCAAATTTAGGCATGCACGCTTCCGCAGCTTGCACTCCCCTGCAAAATCGGTCATAACAAACTCTGCATTGCAATGACGTGCCAGCGACACCCCCCGGGAGAGAGGCCCATGAAGCGTATTGTTGTGATCGACGACTGCAGACTTACCCTCACCATGGCCAGGGACATTCTCGAGGAGGCCGGCTACGAAGTGTTGACCGCCGAATCGGGGATCGAAGCCAATGAGCACATTTATGCCTCTCCCCCACCCGACCTGATCCTGATCGACGTGGTGATGCCGATGCTCCAGGGAGACCGCAAGGTCAAGCTCCTCAAGGACCGGCACACCAGCGCCCGCATCCCGGTGCTGCTGATGTCGAGCAAGTCGATCGAGGAACTCGAACGTCTCGTGGCGGAATCGGGAGCCGACGGGTACATGCAGAAGCCCCTGCGCCCCGAGAACCTGCTCAACACGATTCATCAGTGGACCTGATTTTTCTTGCCTTTCTTGCTGCATGGTCTATATTTTCCACTCGAAGTTTTTTCGAGACACTACAGCCGAGGAGGACATCATGGGAAGCCATTACATTACTGACGATTGCACCACCTGCGGCGCCTGCGCCGATTCCTGCCCTGTCGAAGCGATCAGCGAAGGGGCTGAAAAATTTGTCATCGATCAGGATACCTGCACCGATTGTTCGGCCTGCGTGGACACCTGTCCGGTTGACGCCATCAAGTGCGACTAAGCTAGCACCAACAGAAAAACGGGGGCCGAGGCCCCCGTTTTTTTGTCCCGACTCCCCTCCTCGTTTATTCCAGGCGATTCGCCACCGTGATCCACTCGCCGTTTGCTCCCCGGAGCACGGCCTGCACACCAGCGGACACCAGAGCCTGCTCCGTCAGTTCCAGTTTCCCCGCCCCCCCGGGCAAATCGATCACATAGCGAGGGAGCGTCAGAGCGCTCAGGCGGCGGGAAAGATCACGAACCAGACCGATCCCCTCTTCAATGGGAACCCGAAAATGCCCCGTTCCCCTTGCCACGTCGGGGTGATGCAGGTAATAGGGGCGAACTCGCAGGCGCAGCAGTCCCCGGAACAAAGACTCCAGAACCGCGACGTCGGCATTGACCCCGCGAAGCAGGACGCTCTGGCTTCCGAGCGGTATTCCGGCGTCGGCAAACTGCGCGCAGGTACGGGCAAAGGCTTCGGTCAGTTCGTGCGGGTGGTTGACATGCAGGATGACGTACAACGGCTGAAACCGTCGCAGCAACGTGAGCAGTTCGGTACTGACCCGCTCGGGAGCGACGACCGGCAGCCGGGTATGCACGCGCAAGGTCTCGACCTGGGGGAGGGACACGAGTCGCTCCAACAGCTCTTCGAGATTCTCCGGAGCGAGCAGCAGCGGGTCGCCGCCCGTGAGGACGACTTCGCGCACCTGCTTTTGGGACTCCAGGTAGGTAAAGAGCGCCTCCCGTTCCTCCGGCGATATTTCCTCGAAACTGCTGAACTCCCGCCCCTTGCGAAAGCAGAAACGGCAGGTCGCGGCACAACTCGAACTGGCAAGCAGCAGGACACGGTCGGGGTACCGATGCACAAGCGCAGGGAGAGGCGAATGCTGGTCTTCCGCAAGGGGATCGTCGAGCAACCCGTCGAACTCCCGCAGCTCCCTCGGATCAGGCATGAACTGGAGCGCAACTTCCGGGCTGCGCTCGATCAGCCCTTCCAGGTAAGGGGTCAGGCGGGAGGGGTAGCGCCGCTGCAGTTCGCCTGTGATCGGTTCAGGAGATGGTTTCATGGCCCCGACTCGGGATGAACCAGAGGCCTGAGGTGGAAGACCAGGTGGGCGGCCAGCAGCAGGAGCAGGTCACGCCCCAGGGCCTGCCAGGGTGTCGTCCCGATATCGGCACCAAAACAACCGCAGTCCGCCTCGATGCCGCGCACCAGAAGGCTCGCGAGGGCGAGGACGAACAGGCCGGTCAGCCCCCCTGCCACCAGGGCCGCGGCACGGACATGCCGGTGCCCGATCAGCAGCCCTCCCGCGAGCATCTCCACCCACGGCAGGACGGCGGCCACCAGGTAGTTGACGCTGTAGGGGAGCAGCTGGTACCCCGCGATCAGGCCGGCGAATGCGTGAACGTCCCTCCCCTTCAGAATGCCCGCGAGCAGGAAGGCACCCCCGAGTCCCAGGCGCGAGAGGTGATAGGTACCGCGCAGGATCCTGTTCATGGCGCCCCTCCCTCGACGGGGAGATCCGCATCCCGCCATTCGGGGAAGCCCCCCTCGAAGATCCGGACCTCGCTGAACCCTTCCTGGATCAACTGTACGGCCAGGTCGTACGAGTCCGGGCAACCATAACCGCTACAGTAGACCACCAGCACCCGCGACCTCGCTATCCGCGCCGCGAATCCCTCCAGAGCACTCCCGGCATCGGCCAGAGGCAGGCTGATGGCGCCGGGGAGGTGCCCCTCGCGGAACGCTTCGGGCAATCGGGCATCGACGGCCAGGGCCCCTGCGGCGAGCAGTTCGCGGACCTCGTCGAGCATCACCGGCATCGGGAGGGGGGCCTCGAGAGTCTCCCCGGTCACCATCCCGCTCCCCGCCCCGGAGAGGACCTGCCGCAATACCGATGCGTTCACGGAGAGTCCCAGCACCACACCGAGGGTTACGAGGACCGTGCATTCGAGCAGCAGGCGTCGCCAGGCACCCGGCGGAGGAGGGTTCCAGAACCAGTTATTCATCCGGCGAAACCCCCGGCTCCGGAGCCAGCAAAGCCAGCATCTCACGCATGCGGAGGTTGTCCTTTTCCAGCTGCCTGACGCGCCCCCCAAGCTCAATCAGCACCTCGTTCAGCTCGTCGATGGTCCGCTGCTGGTGGGTGATGCGGATTTCGAGCTCGTTCTGGCGCTCTTCCAGTCTCTCCATGATGCTCCTCCTCTGTCGCAGAGGCATGCTAGCAGATGCCCCGGGCGTACGCAATTACCGCTCCCGGGGCGTTGCATATTTTCACCGAATCGGTATGATATGTCGAATGCTAACCCCTCCAAATCGCTCCGGATAACGATCATGCAAACAGGATTTCGACGTTTCCTGCCGGGCTTGACCGCGGCATGTGCAGCTCTGTTGTTTCTCCCGATGCTTCTGTTTGCCGGCGTCAATTCGTCTGAACCAGTGAACTCTCCCGCCCCCGGCGTCGGACTGGACGAGAAGCTCGGCATGCCGATCCCGCTGGACGTCCGCTTCACCGACGCCACCGGAAAGAGCGTCACGCTGCGCGAGCTGGTGGACGGCCCGACCTTGATCCTGCCGGTCTACTACCGCTGCCCGAACGTCTGCAACTTTATGCAGGGCGGCGTCGCGGGGGTCCTCAAGAACGTCGGACGCAAACCCGCCGCCGAGTATCGGGTCATCTCGCTGAGCTTCGACGCCAGCGAAACCACGCGTGACGCCCGCAGGGCGAGTGAACTCTACCGGGGCCTGGCCGGAAGCGGCTTCCCCGCCGAGGGGTGGCGCTTCCTGACCGGGGACGACCCGGCCATTCACGCCGTTCTCGACGCCGCCGGCTACCGATTCATGCGCGAGGGGGTCGACTTCGTCCACCCGGTCACCTCGTTCGTCATCGACCGGGACGGGCACATCATCCGTTACCTGCACGGTGTCCGCCCCCTCCCCAAGGATCTGACCCTGGCGTTGCTCGAAGCGCAGAGCGGTCGGGTCGGCACCACCATCCGCAAGGTCGTGCAGTACTGCTTCAACTTCGACCCGGAGCACAAGACCTACGTCTTCAACCTGTTGCGCGTCTCGGCGACGGCGATCATCGCCACGCTCGTCATCTTCCTCGCCTTCCTCGTCTTCGGGGGGAAGAAAAAATCTAGGGGTTCACGCTCATGAATGACACCATCGCTGCACCTGACACCGCCCGCGGCTTTTTTGCCGAGGCGCATCGGCCGGGGATTCTCGGCTGGATCCTCTCCACCGACCACAAGCGCATCGGCCTGCTCTACCTCTGGAGCATCATGTTCTTCTTCTCCGTCGGGGTTCTGCTCGGCATGCTGATCCGCCTCGAGCTCTTCGCGCCGGGGGAGACGATCATGGGGGCCCAGACCTACAACGCGGTCTTCACCCTCCACGGGGTGATCATGATCTTCCTGTTCATCATCCCGGGGATTCCGGCGGCCTTCGGCAACCTGATCATGCCGATCCAGATCGGTGCCCGCGACGTCGCCTTCCCGCGCCTCAACCTGTTCTCCTGGTGGCTCTACATCAGCGGCGCGCTGCTCGCCCTGACCTCGCTCTTCACCGGCGGCGGCCCCCCCGACACCGGCTGGACCTTCTACGTCCCCTTCGCGGCCCAGACCAGCACCAACGTCTCGCTGGCAACCGTCGCGGTCTTCACCCTCGGCTTCTCCTCGATCCTCACCGGCCTCAACTTCGTCACTACCATCCACCGCCTGCGCACCGAGGGGATGACCTGGATGCGCATTCCGCTCTTCACCTGGTCGCTCTACGCCACCGCCTGGATCCAGATCCTTGCCACCCCGGTACTCGGCATCACCGTGGCGCTGCTGTTCGCCGAACGGGTGATCGGCACCGGTCTGTTCGACCCGGCCCAGGGAGGCGACCCGATCATGTTCCAGCACCTGTTCTGGATCTACTCGCACCCGGCGGTCTACATCATGGTCCTGCCGGGGATGGGGGTGGTCTCCGACATCGTGCCGGTGTTCGCGCGCAAACCGGCCTTCGGCTACAAGGCGATCGTGGTCTCGAGCCTCGCCATCGCCTTCGCCGGCTCGCTGGT